>SHYO01000149.1 GCA_009692745.1 Chloroflexota bacterium | reverse complement strand
TAGAACGCGACCGCAGCGCTATCCGGTGGTGAAAAAGGGCAAAAAACCCCCAGGCAAGCGCCGTAAGGCAGCCTGAAACTCGATTCTTAAGGTGCTTAACTCGGTCCGGCGATCGCCGGGCCTGGGTTCATATTGTCTAAAGTTCAGTCAGATAGAGACTCTGCTTTGGGCCAGTAACTCTTGAGGGAATAATATGGAACAAATCATCATCCAGGTGACCGATAAAGAAAAAGGGAAGATGCTCTCTGAGCTTCTGATGTCCTTGGATTTCGTCAGGTCAGTCGAGATCGAAGAACTGGAAGATGCGCCTGAATCGGGAACCTCAGATGAATCTTCAGATTTTAATTCTTTGGCGGGCTTGTGGGAAGGGCGGGAGATCAGCTTAGAGATGATTCGCCAAAAGGCATGGCCCAGGCTCCGCAGATGATCTTTGCGACACGAATATTCTGATTGAGTTTTACAGGAACACCCCTACCATTGTCCAAGAGCTAAACCGTATTGGGCAGGATCAATTAGCAATCAGTGTCATAACACAAGCTGAGCTCTATTTTGGTGCGCTTGATAAGAAAGAATTGCGCCAGATCAAGCAGCATCTATCACTTCTTTATCATTTTCTATCGATAATCTAATTTCAACCAAATTCTTGGACTTGATCGAAACATACGGGTTAAGCCATAAACTGAGCTTACCCGACGCTTTGATTGCTGCCACGGCTTTGGTAAATGATGTGGAACTTTACACCCTCAATTTAAAAGACTTCCAATACATAAAAGAGCTGAAGATATACATTCCCCACAGCGGCTAGAATATTCATCAGTGCGGCGCCTTCAACACCTGCTCTATCGCCTGGATCTCATCCTGCACCTGGTGATGCAGCTCCAGCAGGGATTCCTGAAACTTTTGTAGCCGCCCCAGGATTTCATGCAGCGGCCTGGCGCTGCCGTCGCCGGTGAGCAGGGCAGGCGGGGTGGGGGGCGGCATATCATCGAGGTGATGGGCGCGGATCTGCTCGTAGAGGCTGACGGTGTTGGGGTCCGGCGTGACATGCAGCTCCTTTTCCAGGATGGCGGCGCAGCGCTCGAACTGGCGCAGCGCGGCGGTGCGGTCGCCGGATAGGAAGTAGAGGCGCATCAGCCGCTGGTGGGTGCGCTCCCGCGCCAGGTCATAGCGCAGGATTTGCGACCCATGCAGGATACCGGCTTCGTAGTCGTGCTGCACCTCGCAATACGCCATCAGCTTGTCCAACATCGCCAGGTACATATTCTGCAGCCGCTCGCGCTCATAAAGGCACCAATCCTGGTACCAGCCTTCCAGCAAGTCCCCCTGATAGAGCGCGACGGCCTCTTGCACCCGGTTGGCGCAGGCGGCATCGATTTCGCTGCCGCGCACCCCCTGGCTGGCAGCAAAAGCCTGCTCGAAAAGCGCCACGTCGCACCGAAGATCGGCTTGCAGGTTGAGCTGGATCCAGTCGGGCTCAACCTGCAGCAGCTCTGGCATATCCTTACCGCCAGCTTCCGAGTAGTTGCTGACAACCTCTGACCTCCCACCGGCCGGCGCCGGCGCATCAGAAAAAGCTAGAGCGGATTGGAGCTGCCAGAGCGCTTTGCGCAAGTAGCTTTTTGACTGGGACGTAGAGCACTCCTCCCAGAGCAAGGCCGCCAGGGCCTCGCGCGGGTGGGGCCGGTTGCGGTTCAGCATGAGGTAACAAAACAGTTCACTGACTTTGCGGGTTTGCAGACCACTTACTAGCTTTTCATTACACTGGACACAAAATTTTCCAAATAAGCGCACTTCCATAGCCGGCACAGGCGTACCTCCTTATTCGGGGAAAACGGACTGGCCAGGAGACAATGGGGGCAATGGAGTTCGATAGTTTAGAATATTATGATGAAAAAACACTTTTGTCAAAAAAGATTTCTACGCCGATAAGCCAAACACCATCGGAGGGGGAATTTGCACCTTTAGACTATGACGAGAGCCGGTCTACAGAGATACGATCTCGTCGTTTTAGCACTCTGTCAACCATGCTATGGCCGGTGGGGCGCACGGCCGTGCGCCCCTGCGATAAATCAAATGACCATGGACAAAGTACTAACTATCCGCCCCATCCGTCAGCCAAGCCAAATTGAACCGGGCCAGGGTGACTTTTTGATGCCAAGCCGATTTGGACTGGGCCAGGGTGGCTTTTTCATGGGGATCCAGGTCGCCGCGCTCGTAGAAGCAGGCAATAGATTGGTCGGGCAGGACGGCCAGACAGGAATAGGCAGCGGGTCCGGCGTGAATTGACTTTGCCACCGGCCAGGTGTGGCCCTCATCATAACTGAGCCGGACGGTCATATTTTCCCGCGCCGTGGTGCTGCCTGGGTTGGAGAAGAGAATCCGGCTGCGCCCGACCTCCTGGGATGTGGTAAGGCGGCGGATGCTGGCCTGGCACAAGGGCTCGATCAAGGCCGGGTCATAGGACATAGCCGACCAGGTTAGCCCCTGGTCAGCACTGGCGGCTATGGCGCGGCAGGGCGGCACGCCGGGCAGGTCCCGGTTGTAATTGCGCATATTGAGCAGCAGGGTACCGTTTTCCAGCTCCACGACCTCACATTCGTCCCCGCCGGGTTCCGTCACAATTCCGCCCAGGAGCCAGGATTCCCCGTGATCATCGCTATAGATAATATGGGAGCGGTTCTTGTCGCTGCCCTCTATCTGGTGGTCACAAGGGATCACCAGGCGGCCACCGGTGAGCTGGATGCCCGCCCCTGGACCGGTAGCATACCAGGTCCAATCCGGCTCTTTCACCGCAGCCGTAATCTCTACCGCCCTGGTCCAGGTCAGGCCGTCGTCCGTGCTTTGGCAGTGCCAGACGGTGCGGGTACCCTGGCTGGTCTGCGTCTCAATCTGCTCCTGGGTGTCGTAGCCCAGGTTATGGGTCATCAGCAGGTGGACGGCGCCGCTCTCGCGATCTACTACCGGGCAGGGATTGCCGCAGGTATTCTCACCGTCGTCCCAGATGAGCTGCAGCGGTGACCAACTCTGCCCGCCATCGGCGCTGCGCCGCATAACCATGTCGATTTTGCCGGCATCGTCGCGGCCAATTTTCCGAGCTTCGCACAGGGCCAGGATGGCGCCCCGCGGCGTCACGACGATGGCGGGGATACGGAAGGTATGATAGCCTTCTGTACCGCTGATGAAAAGATCGGTTTGGCTGAAGACAGGTGTATCCATAGGTATCTGTGTGTTACTTCCTTATTAATAGGCGTAGGCTCGAATCCCCAGCAGCCGCCCCAGGAGCAATACGCCCAAGAGCGTGGCTGTGATTTCAACCGACAAGAAGAGGGACAGGATGAAGAGCGCAATCACCGGGTCCAGCGGCAGGCCCTCCTCCAGCACGTTCGCCAGCCCCACGGTAAAGCCGGCCGCCAGGTAGAAGCGCCAGGGATGGCGGCGCGGGCTAACCCAGGAATGATCCAACCCGCGTAAAGTCGCAGCGCCCAGCGCTTCGAGGCGCTGCAGCAGATTTCCCGGCCAGCGCGCCCTTTGGTGCAACGCCTGTAACATCAGCGCCACCATCGACCAGAGATCGTTGATCGCTTCGCCGATGGACTCTGCCTTGCCAATTGTCGCGCCGGTGACGCGCTGGCCAGGCGTGGGGGGTAGATGGCGCGCCGCCTGGAGCAGAGCGATCCCCGCAAGTAAGCCCAATAGGCCCACCCCCGCCAATCCACTATACAATACCACGGCCCAGGAGGAGAATGCGGCGATGGGGTGTGACAGTGAGGCCAGCACATCGGCCCCCGCCGTAATCAGCGATGCGGCCACCACCACCAATCCGCCGCGCACCGCCAGCCGCGCCTTGATGGCGTCAGCGACGGTATCTTCACCCTTCCCCAATTGGACCGCGCGGGCCAGCGACAGGATAGCCACAGCGACCGCCACCTGCACCGCGATGGAGCCGATGGCGTCGACCGGGTCCTCGGCAAAGGGGCTGATGGAGCTGATAACTGCCAGCTTGCTCAGTTGGAAAAAAAGCCCAAATGCCACGGCGGCCATAAAGGCTAAAAGGGTAGCCTTGTGGATAGGTTTGATGAAAGCAGCTTTTTCCACGCTCATAGAGCTATTATACTCTCTTACAGCAGCCGGCTCAATGTACGATTGGTATGCTTGTGGTAAAAAATGATAATATCATTCTATGAGTCAAACGTTTGGCGGTCAATATAGGGGTCTGCATTGAGAAATATGATCTATAAACAGGATACGCAGCGGGGATCGGAGCTTCGCAAGCCAACTACACCGGGCGCAGATATCCGCCTGATTGCTACAGATCTCGATGGCACGCTGCTGCGCCCGGGCGGGGCTATCTCCGAGCGTACCCGCAGGGTTCTGGCAGCGGTAACTGCCGCCGGTATCACCGTGGTGCTGGTATCAGGCCGGCCGCCCCGCACCCTGCGCAGCATGGCCCAGGACGCAGGCGTACAGGGTTTAGCCATCTGCTGCAACGGAGCCATCATCTACGACCTGGATCAAGAAGCCGTGGTGCAACATTCCCCCATGCCTGCCGAGGTTGCCGTGCGCCTGATTACTGACATCCGCCGGGTGGTACCAGGCGTTTGTTTTGCTCTTGAGATCGGACTGATTTTCGGGTGGGAACCGGCCTTCGGCGCTGCAGGCGCGGTAGAGGCTGAGCCGGCGCGGCTACGAGGAGATGCACTCGACATGTGTACCGGGCCGGTAACCAAGCTGATTGTACGCCATGCGGAAATGAGCCGGGACACGCTGTTTGAGGTCACCCGCCAGGTGGTGGGAGACATAGCCAGCGTGACATTTTCCGGAGCGCCGTTTATTGAGGTGTCAGCACCTGGTATTCACAAGGCGTCGGCCCTGGCAAGTCTTTGCGCCCAGAGGGGCATCGATGCATCCCAGGTGATAGCCTTCGGCGATATGCCAAATGACCTGTCCATGCTGCAGTGGGCCGGACACGCCGTGGCGGTAGCGAACGCCCACCCGGAAGTGCTGGCGCAGGCCGACGAGATCACAAATTCCAATAGTGAGGATGGCGTGGCCCGCGTATTAGAACGCCTCGTATTGTAGGACAATTTTGAAAATTGTCCTACAGGATAGTCTGCACTTTGATTGCGTGGTCTATTATATTTCCGTCGGGGCGATACCGACGAAGAGTTGGCAATTCAGCCGGATGGCGAAGAGCTCCGCCTCGTGCATCGCGATCTCGATGCGCACCGGCCGGCCGATCAACGCGGCAATAGTGGCTTTTGCCCCCCACTTTGGCTGGACGAAGAGATGGTCTCCTGATAAACTTAGGGCAACTGTCCCGTGTAGCCGCACATCCCAACCCGGGGCGAATTGGTCACCGGCAGCAGCATATCCTCACCGCACGCGTGTTCCGGCGCATGTTCGTCGCACAACCACCCGGCGCCTTCCCAGATACACTGGGTACAAACCCACACGGCGGGCGCGCCGCACACCCCACAGGGATACACGGGCGGCTCGTTCCGCGCCATAACTCTGACATCATGTCCCCGATAATCTGCTTCCCGTTCGACTATATACTTTACGGTCAATTCGGTCGTCGTGCCGAAGTCGTACCGGTGCAGCGCCACAACGCCAGGCGTAAACACCGCGCCCAACTTCACCGCCATGCCTTTCTCGCCATAGCCGGGTTCTGGCATAACCATATGGTGTTCCGCGCCAATCGTAAAAGCGCTCAAGTGCCCACAGCACTCTAACCATACGCGGCGCAGAAAGCTGTCCAGCCTCTTGAGCGAAGCATCGGCCGGAATTTCGACGTGCATCCAATATTCCCCTAAATGTGCCCCTTCCACCCGCAAGTGCAGCAGCCGGGTGTGCCGAATCTTGGCTTTGCCGACCGGCAGCTCTGCCAGCCGCGCCAGGCGCGGCTCACAAGTGGAGAGGTGCTTGGCCATCGCACTCTTAGCTACAGGCTTCTTGCAGAAGGTACACATGCCCTTTGAAACAGGACCGGTCATACGATTTGCTCCTTTATTAGATTCCAGACCTGGTATTCGGGATGATATCTTTGCATTACGATCCCAACTTCTTAAATTACCCTATCCTCTTGCTCGAAATTTTGCGTGGATTTCTTCTCTATTACCTTGAAGGATTCGGTATAGAGATATATCCCGGTGAGCCCACTGGCACACAGATAAATCAAAGTGGGAACACCTAGATAGAGCAAATACAAATACCAGTTATCGGCTTGATCAGATCTTTCTCTCGCACTAACCAATACAACCAAAACAGCGAGATTGAGCGGAAGGGCGATGATTATACTTATGACCACACCTAAAACGCAGGCGCGCAGGCGCGTCAGCTTATTCTGAAACTCTCCGATAAGAAATCCAATCAACCCACCCGTGAACATACCTATTCCAACTGCTGGAATGCCTCCAATGGTGCCACCAATAGTAAATATTAGACCAATAAAAACTATGTCCGTCCCGATCGATTCAAATGTTAGTTTAAATCCTGTGAATCCAGTACTATTGTGGTACAATGTTCCTATGTAGAGTACGACGTATAGCAAAGATAATAGTATTCCCAATTTGCGTCCAAATGTAGCGCCTTTTTTCCCTAAACGCATTTGTGGTTCAGCTGTCTGCAAATTCGCCTCCTGTACACTTGGAGAGGCTATCCCCATTGTTGAGAATTATGCCATACGTCGCATCGACCTGTCCATTACACCTCAATGAGCACTACCTGGCAAATTTTTCTGTGAAGAGTAACTATGGACATTCCAAGACCCAACACCTTTTATTGAAGTCGTCACAAGTGATCAGAACCATGTCAAGGAATAATAACGCACGGAAGTGCCATGTGGTAGAGGTGAATGGGCAGAAAAGAAGAAAAAGTCATAGATAGACAGGTGTTGCCAAATATGGCATAATCCCTCAAACTTATAGACAAATCAAGTTGCCAGAAAGCTCGGTTCTCAACAAAAGGTGATAACATGAGGCAAAAACTGGCTTATGGCATTTTGGGGTTAACTATCGTATCGATATTTTTGCCGTTCGCGTTTTTCGGAATAGCTTTCTTAACTCTACCCATCAGTTCAGAGATGGATTGGCTATTTAATGAATTCACTATCAAGATTATATTTGTTTCTTTTTGGGCGTTCCCCTTTCTCATTACCATTAGCCTTGTGTCTCTTATCTTCTACCGTGTCCAATGGAAACGGTTTCTGGCAATCCAAATAGTATGTCTCTTCATCTGGCTGGCAATGATAGGAATAGCTAGTTTATTTCCTGACTGAGGTACCAGGCGAATTTATCTCGCAGAGGTACTGCTGGCTCTAACGATATGTCAGGCGAGCAATAAATTTTTCTTGTTTGCTTCCACATCTATGCTAGCAATGTGGGAGAACAAGTGTAAGAGCTGATAAATCAGATTACCTTATGACGACACCAATGAACACAAATCATCCGACACCCGATCCAGGGCTCAATGCCGTGTTACAGGAACTTGTGACGAGCGTTCAGGCTATCTTGGGTGAGAACTTTATTGCCGCTTATCTACAAGGCTCCTTTGCGGTCGGTGATTGGGATACCGACAGCGATGTCGATTTTCTCATCGCCCTCGAGCATGACGTACCGGATGCCGACTTGCCGGCCTTGCAAGCGATGCACGGCAGACTCTATGACCTTGATTCAAACTGGGCCAAGCATCTTGAAGGATCATACTTTCCTAAAGAGATCCTCAAGCGGGACGATCCGGCCCGCACGCTGCTCTTCTTTCTTGACAACACCTACCGTGAGCTTATCAGATCAGACCATTGTAATGCGTTGGTCGTCCGGTGGGTCGTGCGTGAATGTGGCATTACGCTGGCCGGACCTGATCCAGCCGCGTTGATCGATCTCGTTTCAGCGGACGATTTACGCCAGGAAGTATTGGCAACTATGCAAACCTGGGCGCAACGAATCTTCGCCGATCCCAGCGAAATGGGTAACCGCTGGTACCAAACGTATGCCGTCCTAAGTTACTGCCGTATGCTGCACACGTTGCACATAGGTAGGGTGGAATCGAAGCGCAAGGGGGCACAATGGGCGAAAAGGGCTTTGGATAGCCGCTGGACCGGCCTCATTCAGCGCGCCTGGGAAGAAAGGCCCAATCCATCCTTGAAAGTACGGCAGCAAGCTGATCCAGATGATTGCAAAAGTACGCCGGACTTTATCAGATACGCACTTGATGTCAGCCGGCAATACGAAGACACCAACCGGAAGGCTGCATGGCCGTAGTAATACCACCGCCCATTGGCAGGTCACCGGGAAAGGCACGTAACTAAGTGGTAGCTATAGGCTCGAGGAGTGTTTCTTCAACCTGCCTAATGGACACCTCTAGTCGAAACCCGTTACCCAAGGCGGTCACGTAGCGCCGCAAGGTCTTAAGGGTATAGGCATCGTAGCCCCGCTTCTCGATACGCGCTACCTGTGCCTGGGACACACCCATACGCTCTGCCATCTGCTCCTGGGTCAGCCCGGCGGCTTGTCTGGCTTCTACCAGTTGCAGCCAGAGTTCACTTTTGGCGGCTTCCTCTTCGTAGATCGCCCGGTACTCTGGATTAGCCCACAGCTTGTCGCGCCACTGCCGGTAACTCTCCTGCCCTTGTTCGGTTAAGGTTTTTTCCTTCTCCATGATGCTACTCACCTCCTTCGCGCTCAATAAAACTGTTAAGTCTCTGCTGCGCTATCTCAATTTCCCGCCGCGGGGTCTTTTGCGTCTTCTTCTGAAAGCCATGCAGGAAAAGTATCCGTTTCCCGCTTAAAAAGCAATACAACAATCGGTAAATATTAGTACTGCTCTCACGGCGTAACTCCCAAATTTTCCCTTCCAGATGGCGCACTAAAGGCTCCCTGGCATAGATAGTACGCACCCGCAGTTGTTCAATTGACCAGTCAAAGCGTGCTTGGGTCTTTAAGTCAAGGTTTTCTAAGAACTCCCTGACGGGACTCTCACCACGCTCATTGGCATAATAGACAATTGACCATTCTTGCTCATCTGTAATCATACCTGATTTCGCTTTGTCTCGGAAGAAGGGAAAAGAGCCACTATGCCGTCACAATAGGTGCAGGAAGCATTTCTTCGATCTGCTTAACGGAAACTTCAAGGTGGAACCGGTCACCCAGGGCGGCCACGTAGCGCCGCAGGGTCTTGAGGGTATAGGCGTCATAGCCCCGCTTTTCGATGCGCGCCACCTGCGCCTGGGACACACCCATACGCTCGGCCATCTGTTCCTGGGTCAGCCCGGCGGCTTGTCTGGCTTCTACCAGTTGCAACCAGAGATCCTTTTTAGCGGCTTCCTCTTCGTAGACTTTGCGAAATTCGGGGTCAGCCATCTGTTTGGCCCAGTAGTCTTCGTATGCCTGTCTACCCTCATTATGTAATTTTTCCTGTGTCATCATACGGATTTTAGTATGTTAGGCAGGGATTGTCAAGAAGGTGGTCAGGGCAATTGCAGTTTAATGGATTGCCTGGGAGCGCGAGCGTCTCGCTCGTATTTTGGATATAGCTGTGGATTGGGCGGTTGCCACTTGCCGGCAACCGCCCAACCGTGTCCTTAAAGAGGTTGCAGCCTCAGGATTACGCCGGCTTGATAATTAAATCATCCATGCCGAGCTTGCCGTCGGGTTCCATAGCGAAGCCCACGAAGGAAATGCCGTAGCTGTAGGCCGTACCCAGGGTCATGTCCAGGGACTTGGGCTTGGGGGGGTAGCCGGCCCAACTGCGGTGCCACAGCGCCTCATCGTTGGGCAGGGTGAAGCGGTTGGGTTCCGCCGCCCAACTGCCGTCGGAGATGGTGAGCGGGTGGCTGGTCAGGTGCCAGCGCGAGCCGGGGGTGTTCACCCAGAAATAGCAGTTGGCGCCGAACAGCCGCAGGTTATCGCCGCGCAGGTAGACCGAAACCTCGGCGCCGCGCAGGTCGATGGGATCGAGCCCCAACCAGTGGCGGTAGAAGTACATAGCCAGCACAGACACGGGTTGCTCCGGCGTGTCGGTGCTCCAAGTGGTATGGTCGGTCCAGACATAACCGGAGTCCTTGACGCCCCCCACCCGTGACCAGGTGGCCAGGATACATATTTCCCGTTTAGATACGATGCAATGGTGGTAATCATAGGAACACCAACTCTCCGGCCCTTTATCAAAGCTGTGATGGATCATGGTTGTCTCCTCTGGTTTATGTAGGTTCCGCGGACCACATTATATCCGATAAATAGCTTATTGACATGGCGCCTCAGGGCCAGAGAGGTTCTTTTGGAGAGCTGCCTGCTGCAGTACCGGTCTGGCCACCGTCGAAAGGCAACGTAGCCCTGCTTCTTGAGGATAAGTTCAATCTGAAAAACTTTGCACAGGTTAAAATAGGATGTATAATGCACTGAGCGAGTCGCTATAAAGGAGGATGTAATGCCTACCAATCTCTATGAAATAACACTCCCTTCGAAGGTGAAGATTAGGGAATTCGAGAAGTTTATGTTAGAAGAAGTGTTTCCAGCCGTTGGCCGGGGGCCTACTAGGGTTGGCTCGGTCAAGGAGCTGCGACTGCTTAAAGATATTAAGGTAGCTCGAAAATATTTCTGGACCATTGAATGGGATGGGCTCCGGCTGTTTGAAGGGTTCGTCGAAGCTCCTTTTGAGAAGCTAAAAGCCTATGGTGCGAATGTGGAGCTGCTAGGCACGCTTTGAGATGAAACTGATGCTGCGCCAGGTCGATATCGCCGATCTGGTCGATATGTGCGACGCCATGCCACATGCAGAAGCTGTCTGCCCCGCGGGACAGGAAGGATTCCATTGACAGGAGGACACGATACCAAAAGCACTGTTTTTTAATGTGCCAGGGCATGGACATGTTAATCCTTCCTTGCCGCTGGTCGCTGAGCTGAGCCGGCGCGGCCATCACATCACCTACTTCGTCACCGAGAACTATCGTGCCCAAGTTGAAGCGGCGGGCGCTGTGTTTCAACCGTATGCTGCGGTTGGCGCCGATTACTTCGATGCGCGCGGGCTGCATGGCGGCGTACCGCTAAAGGTGGCGTTAAATCTCATCATGACCACCGAACAAATTCTACCGGAACTGCTGGCAACCGCCCGCGCCGCGCACCCGGATTACATCCTGTTCGACGGCATGTGTCCCTGGGGATATTTCGTGGCGCGGATCCTGCGCGTCCCTGCGGTGGCTTCATTGGCGCTCATGCCGCCTATATCACCACCGCTACGAGCGATGCTAAGCTCGCCACTGCTCCGTACCTTCATGCCCGCGCTGCTGCGTGATTTTGGCAAGGGTCTGGAAGCTAACCGGCGTTCGCGCGCGCTGGGGAAAAAACATAACGTGCTGCCCCTGGGTCCCACCTCACTGCTAAACGCACCCGGCGATCTCGCCATAAGCTACACATCGTCCTATTTTCAACCCTTTGCCAGCACTTTGCCCGATACCGTACAGTTAGTAGGATGGACCTTGAGCGAGGCATCCGCAAACGTACCCTTCCCGCTACCACCCATGCCAGAAAGGCGCTTAATTTACGTCTCGCTTGGCACCCTAAACAATGATAATGCCCCATTCTTTAGCATGTGCCTCGAAGCGTTCGCGGGCGCCGCTGCGTTCGTCATCATGAGCACGGAGAATCGGATTAGCCCGGACGCGTTCGGTAAGCTGCCTGAAAACATCTCGATACATGGCTGGGTGCCACAAACTGAGGTGCTAAAACGGGCCGCATTGTTCGTGACACATGGGGGACTGACCAGCGTACACGATGGATTGTATTGTGGCGTGCCGCTGCTGCTCGTGCCACAGCAGGAGGAACAGACTTTTAACGCCCTGCGCGTCGTCGAGTTGGGTGCGGGCCTCATGCTCAAAAAAGCTCAGGTGAACGCAACGGCAATCCGCACCACGGCGGCCCAACTTCTAACGGATACCCGCTTTAAAAGTGAAGCGCACCGCATCGGGGACTCATTTCGTAGCGCCGGGGGTGTGACCCGGGCCGCGGCCGAAATTGAAGCTCTGCTGCGACAGCAAAGATAAATACTAAATCTCTGAAGTGCGAAGGAACCTGTTGGCGAATTCGCCAACAGGTTCCGCAATTGAGCAGATCTAGATGGAGTTTTTATTAAAAGGGATAGCCCTTGGCCCCCTGGGCGCCTTTTATGGCCGAGACCTCGCCCATAATATCTCGGATGTGACCAACGGTAAAGCTAATCAGGAATGAGCCCAAAGACCACTGGCCCATATTCATAGCGGACAAATCCAGCGTGCGCGTCAAATCCTCATCTTTCAAGGTGGCCAGGTATGCATCGGTGTTGGCATATACCGCCTGAGCATAGTTCCGCGCTGCGCCCAGGTCAACTTTCACCGTTTGCGCCCATTCAAGGGGGGAGCTAAAGGCCGGCTGCGTATCGCTTATGCCGGTTTTCCCCGCCCAGGAGGTGGCGTACATCGGCGCGCCCCCTTTGATCATACCGTTGATCAGCGTATCCTCCCCTACTAACGCGTGGGCATAGCGGGAGCCGATAGGGTGCGCTGTGCCACCGGGTTGGTAATGCGCCATCTCGGGCGTCACGTCCGCCATAGTGCCTTCGAACCACTCGTGGGCAGTTTTCATCGCTTCGCGAATGAGAGAAACGGTATTCATCGACATTCTCCTTTAAAAGGGTAATATTCTTCATACAGGTGAAATGTACACTGTTTTCGTGAAATTGCAAATCAGCGCCTAAAAGTAGCTGATCAGAAATACGGTAAAGGAACTTATAGCGCTATATCGGCTATTTATCTTCCAGATTGCTTTGCGGCGAAAAGCATAGTACAATCCGGTCCACTCCTACCCTCTCACCTCTATCAGCAAGCTTACTCAGAGGAACTCGCCGATGGCTCATTTACCGACTGGCACCGTCACCTTTCTCTTCAGCGACATTGAGGGCAGCACGAAGCTGTGGCAGCAGCAGCCCGAGGCCATGAAAACCGCCCTGGCGCGCCATAATGCTATCCTGCAGCAGGCGATTGCCGCCGCGGGAGGCTTTGTCTTTAAGACGGTCGGCGACGAGTTCTGCGCCGCCTTCGACGCCGCCCCCCAGGCCCTGTCCGCCGCCCTGGC
>SHYO01000148.1 GCA_009692745.1 Chloroflexota bacterium | reverse complement strand
ATTGGCGCCATATATCCAGGCACGTCTGGCCTATGTGGCTGCCATGTTCAACATCCTGCTTGACTTGTTTCACAGGCTTCATCCTGAGGCCAATCCTTTTAAGATGAGCATCGCTGAGTTCTCACTCTAAAACTAGCACCATTGGTTATCAAAGATCATACTATAAGTTTTGTCACCTAACAAACCTGCACCCCATTTGGGATCGAAAGCGGCGATTAGCTCGGAGGGTATGTGTACCAGATGCGGTGCAACGCCTGCAGTGCGGCCCAGGATCTCGTAAATCTGGTTCCAGGTTAAGACTTCATCGGAGGTGATATGAAAAGCATCGCCGATAGCCTGGTGGTTGCCCAGCAACCCTACAAAACCTTTGGCAAAATCGGCATGATGGGTCAACACCCAGAGAGAGGAGCCGTCACCATGGACAATCACCGGCTGACCCTGGCGCATGCGTTTTAACATGGTATATCCACCTTGCAACGGCAGCCTGGTCCGGTCATAGGTATGAGAGGGACGCACAATAGTAATCGGGAACTGTTCCTCGCGATAAGCTTGCAGCAGCCGCTGCTCACAGGCGATTTTGTTCCGCGAATACTCCCAATAGGGATTTGCCAGAGGAGTCGACTCGGTGACCGGCAAATGGGCTGGGGGTGTCTGGTAGGCCGAAGCGGAGCTAATGAAGATATATTGCCCGGTACGGCCGCGGAAGATGTCAATATCTGCTTCGATATGCTCCGGCGTATAAGCGATCCAATTTACAACGACATCGAAAGCCAGATCTTTTAGGATACTCTTAACGGATTGGGTATCCCGAATATCCCCGTGTAGTACGCGGACGCCATGCGGCACGGGGCGAGAGGTTTTTCCCCGGTTCAATAGGTAGAGTTCCCTACCACGCGCCGCGGCCAATTGCGCACAAGCGGAGCTAATCACACCCGTTCCACCGATAAAAAGGATTTTCATTTAGAGCTTTCTAAAGACTCATCTCACCTCGCAGCACAATTACTGCGGGACCACCGACCTTAACGGATTCAATCGCTTCTGGGAGGCCAATTACTTCCACGAACCCCTGGCCGGGGCGGTCCATCCAATGACCCTGCTCAGCAATGAAGGCCGGTTTATCGATCAGCCGATAATGCCACAGATATGCCGCCATCCCCCCGGTGGCCGATCCGGTAAAAGGATCCTCAAAGAGGTCCGGTAGCGTGCCAAAATGGCGGGCGAATGTATCCCCGGCTGCGGTGGCACCTTGCAGGCAAAAAAGGTGTGGGCTAAAAAAGTCGGCTTGCGCCCGGAATGGCACGTAAGCCGTGGTGTCGACCCGGGCGTGGCGCAAAGCATCTAGGCTTGCTAATGGGATCATCAACTGCGGCGTGCCGGTACTGACCGTCTGGATGGGCACGCCGGGGAGTAGATCGTCCGGGGCCAATCCAAATAGAGGAAGTACTCTAGCCGGGTCGTGGATGGACATGAAAACAGGCTTCTTCTGGGTCATGACGATACGTTCCACTTTTCCATCGCGGGCCGAAATATCCACGACAATAGGGCCTACCGGCAATTCCAGCGTAAAACGGGTATGATCCCCGCTCAGAGGCAAACGCCCGGAGTCGACCAGGGCAAAGGCTGTAGCGATCGTCGGATGTCCGGCCATGGGAATCTCCTCGGCCGGAGTAAAATAGCGGGCGCCGAAGTCTGCGATGGTGGAGCGGCGCACGAAAGAAGTTTCCGAGAGATTCATTTCCCTGGCAATAGCCTGCATGGTCTGGGCGTCGAGATCTTCCGTATCGAAAAGGATGGCGCAAGGATTGCCACCCAAGGGCCGGTCAGTAAAGGCATCGACTTGCATAAACGGATATCGCGCCATGTTAAATTCCTCCTTCACATAATTGAGGTAAGTTGGGCCACGAGATAGCAATGATCCGATCCTGATTTACAGGTAACATGAGCTTCTTGAGCACGGAAATCTGCGGAATAGAAAATGTAATCCAACCGCACAAAGGGGCCAGGAACAGAAACTTGCCCTATACGGGTTTGCTCCAATGTCACATCGTTAGGAAATGTGAAACCAAAGCCCCAACCGGCCTCACGAAATGCGTCTTTAAATACTTTCGTCATCTGGGTGTAGGCATGACTCTGGTCTGACAAATTAAAATCTCCCAGTACCACTAACGGTTTATTCAACACAGCGAGGCGCTGTATCAATTCATTAATTTCACTTTCTCCGTCGTTATATTGACCGGTGGGCAGAAGTGAGCTTCTGAACCAAGATAAGCCAGGCGGTGGAGGATGGATAGCCAAAACTTCTATCTCGACGCTATTTACGTCAATGGTAGCATGAATTACCGGTCGCTCTTGACCGGCAAGTTTAAGCCAAGCACTTCTCAGGATAGGATACCGGCTTAATAAAGCGGTGGTGCTTATCTCGGGTTCTATAATTTGATACGGGTAAAGGATACGGCTTTGCTCACGTAGGGAACTGGCCAAGGGGGGAGACAATTCTTCTAAGGCGACAATATCGGCTGATTCTGCCCGTAGCGCGGCTAAGAGTAAGCCAGCCTCTGGGTAGGCGGGGCTTAAATTGTAATTTACAAAGGTCAAGGGCCGGTTAACCAAGGCTCTCTGAGTTTCAAATCGGGGAAGGAAAAAGGGACCATAAACAAAGATAAAGATCGCTAATACGCTAACAGAACCCAGCGCTGCAATTTTAGATCGGGTTAAAAATGAAACCGGAAGCACAAAAATGAGGGGAAGGAATAGGAAAGGGAGGAAGCTATTGGCAAGCGAGAGGATTGGCGGCCACTCCGTGAGTTGCAAACGCAGGATGAAAAGACCCAACATCGAAACGATATAAACTAAACAAAAGCAGGTGGCAAGCCATGACAACGGCATCCACCCTACGAAATTTCGGGATCGCATAAGGCACTTATCCAACTCTTGGGTAGACAAGCCGAGGCATCGGGCGTATACGTTTTCAAGAGCTCATGGCTGAGTACTCTCAGCCGATATCTTACCTAAATCCCCATGCGAGCCAGGGAATCGGCTACCTGAGTCAAAGTCGTGGTAAAGACGGGATGGGAAGCTTCAAAATATTCCAGGCTGGCTGTGAGACGCTCCCCCAGGGATTGATACCGCTGAGAGGCAGTTTCATCCTCGTCTTCGTTATCGAGCAGATTCCGGATATCTTGCATCAAATGCTGCAATAACTCACGCTGCTGGACATCGACCGTTTCGGTATTTTCAAGCTCAGCATGAAGATTGAGAAGCATATCTTGAAGCTCTTGTTGATGAGGCGTTAGTTGGCTCATAAAATAGAAACCCTTCTATAAATTCGTTGAATTTGCAAAACCGCGCGGTTTGATGCAGTGAAGTACACTGCACGCGCCTACTGCCTTTACCAGATTCTGGCGTCATAGATCGGTAGCATAGTAAGACCAGCACAATATAGATGTGATCCCAACTGGAGTCAAACCACTGTACGCCAGATGGCCAGACCCTGGCTGAGGCAGCAGGTTGATGTACTCTCCCCCTTTCTACTGATCGACAACCGAACCGTCCGCGTGCAGCCGGATCTGGACCGGCAGCGGTCGGTAGGGGAAGCGCTGCTGGGCATCTTCGGCCAATTCCACACCCAACCCGGGCGCATCGGGAATAATCAAAAAACCGTTCTCTAGACGAATCGTGCTCTTCACAATACCGCTTTTCGGCAGCTCATTTTCCCCCAAGGGATATTCCTGCAGCGCAAAATTGGGGATGCATGCGGCCAATTGAATGCAAGCGGCGGTGCTCACCGGGCTTAAGGGGTTATGGGGCACCACACCCACGTGGTGGGCTTCGGCCAAGGCGCTGATTTTCTTGGAATGTGTCAGGCCCCCGGCCATGCATACGTCGGGGCGCACGTATTGGACGGCGCCCCGTTGCAGCAACATTTCGAACTCATAGATGGTATGGATACGCTCGCCGGTGGCGATGGGGATATGAATATTCTGCGCTACCAACGCCATCGCGTCGAAGTTATCCGGCAGGATCGGATCCTCATAGAAGAAGGGGTGGAATTGCTCAATGCCGCGGGCCAGCACAATCGCCTCAGCCGGAGTGAGTTGGCGGTGAATTTCGATACACAGATCCACATCGTTACCGACAGCATCCCTATACCGTCCGACGGTATCGATGGCATCTTGCATCTTACGCGCATGGGTCTGAAAATAGGGAACGTGGCGAGGTTCATCCAGGAAAGGCGTGAGGTGGCCTACGGCCGTGAAACCCTGCTTTTTGGCCTCTACGCATCCCTGGATCAGCTCTTCTTTGGTCTGGCCGAAGACATGGTAGTAGACACGAGCTTTATCGCGGCACTTGCCCCCCAGCAATTGGTAACAGGGCACCCCTAGATGTTTCCCGGCAATATCCCACAAGGCGATATCTACGGCGCTCAGCGCCCCCATGATAGCCGCGCCACGGAAGTGGCTCCAGCGGTAAAGGGCCTGCCAGTGATGTTCGATGCGCAAGGGGTCCTGGCCAATGAGATAGCGTTTGAACGTTTCTACAGCGCCGGCCGAAGCCTCCAGGTAACCCCAGGCGCCGGATTCCCCCAATCCGGTTATTCCGGCATCAGTATGGACCTGGACAAAGAGATAGCGATCAATGAACAGGGTGTCGATGGCGGTAATCTTCATGCTGCTTGCCTCCGTAGTATTAGTCTATCAACGATGGTTTGACTATCTGGCGCACTGGCGCGGTGACCGCGCCCCTACCGGTCATAATAGGGTTAACAAGGTAGTAAACGGGATTAGGATCAAATATCCGGAATCTGCCAATCAATCTCCGCCTTGCCGGCCGCACGCAGCGCCGTATTGGCGCGGGAGAAAGGCCGGCTGCCGAAGAAACCCCTGCGGGCTGACAGGGGAGATGGGTGGGCTGATTCGATGATCACATGCCGGGCGGTATCGATCAGCTCCTTCTTCTTCTGGGCAAAACCTCCCCACAGCAGAAAAACCACCGGGCTATCTTTGCCACTAACCTCGCGGATGATCTGATCGGTAAACTTCTCCCAACCCTTGTTTTTGTGGGAATTGGGGGCGTGGGCCCGCACCGTCAGCACAGTATTGAGCAGCAGTACACCCTGGTCTGCCCAGGGCATGAGATAGCCGGTATTCGGTATGGCGCAACCGACATCCTGGTGCAATTCCTGAAAGATATTGGCCAGGGAGGGCGGCGGCGAAAAGCCGGGCCGTACCGAAAAACAGAGCCCGTGGGCCTGGTTAAAATCATGATAGGGATCCTGGCCCAGCAGCATAACATTCACTTCCTGGCATGGTGTATGCTCTAATGCCGAGAAGATTTCCGGTTCCGGGGGAAAGACGGTATATTTCTGCCGCTCTTCCTCCAGAAATTGCTCCAGCTTTTTATAGTACGGTTTAGTGACTTCAACACCGATATTAGATTGCCATCCGGTTGGAATGGGCGGAAGCATATCGATCTCCATTATCTCCACATGGTTAGGTTAGTTTCATAAAACAGCATCACAAACCCAACCGGTCGCGTGAAACCGGTCTCTTTTCCCTGAGGGCTACGTCGCCAGCCAATCCCGGCGTATGGACCACAAAATGGAGATAATCGGGGGAGCTGGAGAGGAAGGTATGCGCCTCGCCAGGCTCGACTACCAGCATATCACCGGCATAGACCATCACTGTGTCCTGCTCTACGCGCACCGCAGCCGTTCCCTGCGCCACCAAATAGATTTCGGTGATTTGCAGGTGCATATGAGGTTCATCTATACCGGCAAAGGCATATCCCACCGAGATGCCCAGCTCAGAATTCCAGGGACCTGCATACCAGCCTTTGGCGATTGCAGCATCGGCCTTTTTCACGTACATGTAGACCTCACCATTCTTCTCTATATGTATAGGCAGTTTACCATGATTTCCTGCTAGGCTTCAAATTCAGAGTGCGCCAAATACGAGCGAGACGCTCGCGCTCCTAAAAGATGCAATTGCCCTGGGTCAGGTACTTTGCCGCAACGGATTGAATCAGGTATAATAGCGACCGGTTACAGAGTCCCGGTTTTGCTAACACAGATTTACAGTATCTAATAGTTTGTCAAGGACGCTTTGTCGATGTGGCCCACGGGCGCGGTCACCGCGCCCCCACTGGTTATCGTGTTCATACCGGTGGAACACCGGGGAATGAAACTAGTTCCAATCCCGTTATTCATTAAGAGAAATTTGCTTAATCTAGGAACTGATGGCTGATTTGGAGAAAATATGCCTGGGGTTATAGCGGTAGCGGTGTGGTGGGTGCTGATGGAAATCATTGGCCTGGCCGTGGTGCCACTCACTTTCCGCTTCCTGGGAAATTTACCGGATCAAGGATATAGCTTCACCAAGCCGCTAGGTCTATTGCTGCTGAGTATCATCTTCTGGCTATTAGTAAGCCTTGGCTACCTGACGAACAGCCTCAATACCATCTGGATCGTCTTATTGCTTCTGGGTGGCGCTTCCCTGATTTTGGGGTGGCGCGCCCGGGCGGCATGGCTGGGATTTTGGCAAAAACAACGTAAGCTAGTGCTGGCGGTGGAGCTGCTGTTCCTCGGCACGTTCGTCCTCTGGGCCATATTTCGGGCCTACAACCCAGAAATTACCGCCACCGAAAAACCGATGGAGATCATGTTCCTCAATAGTATCCTCCGGAGTGAGACCTTTCCGCCGCAGGATGCCTGGCTGGCTGGCTTCGGTATCAGCTACTATTACCTTGGTTATGTTATCATTTCGATGCTAACCCAACTCTCCGGGATATCATCGGCCATTACGTTTAACCTGGCGATTGCCTTGCTCTTCGCGCTGGCTGCCACCGGGGCCTTCGGCGTGGTCTATAACCTGGTAGAATCCTCCCGCAGCACTACAGATTCGGGCGACCTGGTTTCGACCTCCAGCAACATGGGGATCTGGATAGGCATCCTGGGAGCCGTCCTCTTGGTCGTCATCGGGAATCTTGAGGGAATTCTGGAGGTGCTGCATGCCCAGGGTTGGGGCAGTTCAGATTTATGGAATTGGCTAGATATCAAGAGCCTGGCTACCGCGCCACACAGTACATCCTGGATACCTCAGGATAACTGGTGGTGGTGGCGCGCGTCGCGTGTGCTGCACGATAAAGATCTGTTGGGTAATAGCATCGAAGTCATCGATGAATTCCCCTTCTTCTCGTTTCTGTTGGGGGATATGCATCCGCATGTGCTCTCCCTGCCTTTCTCGCTGCTCTCCTTAGGATTGTCGCTCAATCTGCTCTTAGAGCGCCGCGCTAGTGGAGGTTTACTACCGCCCTTCCTCGGCGGGCATAAGGGGATAGATGGGTGGCTGGTGCTGCTATATCCCATCTGCCTGGGTGCACTGGGCTTCCTGAACAGTTGGGACTTCCCGACCTATACGCTCGTGGCAGTGGGGGCCTACGCTATCCAACGTTACCTTTATTTCAGAAGCTTCTCGCGCCAATGGTGGCTGGAAGTCTTTACCGGGGCGGCTTACCTGATCGGCGTGGGATTGCTATTATATTTGCCTTTCTACCTGAGCTTTTCTTCGCAAGCCGGCGGGCTGCGCCTGGTACAGCCCTGGATAAAGACCCGCTTTCACCAGTATTTTATTATGTTCGGTCCATTTATTGCCGTAGTGGTCGTTTTCTTCGGTTATCACGCCTGGAAATGGAGGAACCAGGGCTTTAGAATGGTGCCGGAAGCCTGGATTATCGGGGGCGGCCTGATACCACTGCTGCTGGTGGGAGCCATCTTCCAATGGTGGACGGTGGTATTTGCCGCTTTGGCGCTGGCGCTTGGGCTGTTACTATTATTCCACAAATTGCGGTTGGTAGGTGAGACGGCAGCCAAACCGGTGGAAGAGGCGCTAGAGACTGAAACCGCTACGAAAAACACACCGAATTATCCCGAGGCAATTCATTTGGGGAATCCGACCTCTTATGCAGTTCTGTTCGTCCTGATGTTGGTAAGCCTGGCGCTCGCCTTAACACTAGCGACGGAATTTGTATATATTAAAGATGTTTTCAGCAGCCGCATGAACACCGTCTTCAAATTCTATTACCAGGCATGGACACTGCTGGCGCTGAGCTCGGCATTCGGTATTTTTTACCTGGTGCATAAATTATCCGGGGTCGGGCGGGGCATCTTTACCGGTATGATCATAGCAATGCTGGCCTTGTGCCTGGTTTATCCCGTTGCCGCCGGAATCAGTAAGGCCAACTCCTTCAATGGCCAACCGACCCTGGATGGTATGGTCTGGCTACAAAACATACGACCAGACATGTA
This sequence comes from Chloroflexota bacterium, assembly GCA_009692745.1. GTDB lineage: Bacteria > Chloroflexota > Anaerolineae > Epilineales > SHYO01 > SHYO01. Next base: position 4,828 of record SHYO01000148.1, on the reverse strand, counting down.
TGCCGTCATCCACTGGTTCAATGAGCATATCAGCGGCGCACCAGTGATGGTAGAGGTTCCCGGGCCGCAGTATTCTGGGGAGCTGCACAACTACATCTCGGCGTATACCGGCATTCCAACCTTACTGGGCTGGGGCGGCCACGAGAACCAATGGCGGGGAAACTATGACGAACCCGGCCGGCGCGAGCCACAAATCCAGCAGTTATACCAGAGCATGGATCTGACTGCCATCCAAAAGATTATAGACCAATACCAGGTTCAATTTATCATCGTAGGACCGTTAGAACAGCAGAAGTATAGCCTTAACCCACAACAAACGACGAAATTCAATCGAATTATGGATGTGGCCTTCCAATCCGGCGCCATCACGGTTTACCGGCGGCGCTGATCCTGGTGTCTAGCGGACAAATCACAGGTCTTGCCAGGGGGAATCTTCAATAGAATCAAGTGAGTAATTGCTATTATGGCTGAAATTAATAGAAAAAACCGACCTAAACGGGCAATCGAACGTCCCGCCAATGAAGTTCGGAAGAAACCTATCGCTCGGGTGGAAGCAGAAACAGATGAGATCCCTGCGCAAATCTCTGCGATATCTGCGGTAGACGGCGCCATAAAGACTCCTGATGGTATCCCACTGATAGTAACGAACGTGGAGGAGAGCCGTCTCATCTTTGCCAGCCTCTGGGCAGATGTAACGGTAGAAACCTGGTCATATCTGGTTCTCCTTCTCATTGGAGCCGGGCTGCGCTTTTTCCTGTTGGGAGCGGAACCGCTCAATAATCGGGAAGCCAGCCTGGCGTGGGAAGCATTACACTTCTACCGCGCACAACCGGCCGACATTTTAAGCCAGAGTCCCTTGATGTTCTTTTCCACAGCGCTATCCTTTATCTTCTTCGGCGCTAATGATGTGGCAGTGCGGACCCTGGCGGCGTTGGCCAGCTCGCTGTTAGTGATGTCGCCGGGCTTACTGCGCCCCTGGTTAGGGCGTTTGAATGCCCTGGTGGCAGGGGCATTGCTCGCCATTTCCCCCATTTTTGTCCATGGGGGCAGGCAGGCGGATGCAATTGCGCTGACAGCTTTGGGCAGCATGATACTGCTGGCGGCCGCGCTACGGTATGCACGGCAATCCCACATATCCACCGTCTATGTGGCGGCTATCGCCCTGGCGCTGATGTTAAGCGCCGGCACGGGAGCCCTCGCTACCCTGGTACTCTGGGCGATCTTTCTGGTGGGGGTGGGCTTGTTGGCACAACAGGACAGCCCTCTGGGTATGATGGGACAGAGCGTCCAGCGTACTCTGGGAAATCGTAGCTACCTGGGGCGGGGACTCCTGATCTTACTGGCAGCTTTCCTGGTCCTCTCCACGGGCTTCCTGTCTAATGTCCAGGGCGTTCAAGCCAGTTTTAACAGCCTGACAGCCTGGTCTACCACTAACAACGCTCCCATCCCGAGCTTGTTGGTCATTTACGAACCTATGATTCTTGTGTTTGCGGTGGTCGGGGCAGTTTATAGCCTGCGTGCGGCGAGTACCCTCGCCAGCCATCTGCGTGCTCGCAGCAGCGAAGGTGGCGCAACAGCACAAACGGGCAGCCAGAGCCTGATACCCCAGGATATAGCGCATTTCGGCATCTTTCTCACCTTCTGGTGCGCCAGCAGCTTGGTCGTGGCGCTATTCGGCAATGCGGGTGACCTGGCAGGATTGACCAGCATCTCTCTACCCGCTATCCTCTTGGCCGCCCTCGGTATCGGCTGGTTGATTGAATGCTTGTTGGCAGCGCCTGGACTCAAAAATGAATGGCTCTTTGTTGGTTTTTCCACCGTGTTGTGGGTTTTCGTGTATCTACGGGCAGGAGCTTTCGGGGTAGATAATAACCAATCCTTTCTCTTCAGTTTGCTGGGCGCCATAGGACTATGGATCGTCTTGGTTTTCTTATACGTATTCCTGATGGGTTGGCCGGTTGCCTGGCGCGGCGCGGGCCTGATGGCGTTGGGGCTTGGGCTGTTACTCATGTTCCACGCCACCTGGAATTTGAACTTCAGATTCGACCGCCCTCCCCATGAACTGCTGGTTCCCGCGCAAACCACGACGGAGATCCGGCGCCTGTCCGATACCCTGGCACAAATATTTAACGACCGAGACAGGTCCCGCTATCTCAGCCCGGTAACGGTAGATACTCGCCTTGTCCCTTTGGCCGGCTGGTATTTACGAGATTTTGAGAAGCTGGCTATCTCTAACGGGGCACAGGTAACCACATCAGCAGCAGTTTGGAGTCCAGGAGATCTGCCACAGATGACCGGGGTGGCCCTCTCGCAAAACTTCCGCGTACTTGCTACCTGGCAATACCAGGAGATGGGATTTAATAGCTGGGTACGCTGGTATATTTCCAGAGAGTCAACAGCCCCGGTGAACTATCGGGAATATATTATTTATATAAACCGTTAGGGTTTATATAAACGGTCAGACGTATCCAGGGAACTATGGCACATTGGGAGGATTGAGACGGTATGGCACAGGCATTGAGAGAACCTACGCGTAGCTGGGGTACGGAGGAAATCTGGGATTTGCCCCTACTGCGCCTCATTCGGGTGCATTGGGATGTGGCTATTTTGGTCGTTATCTTGCTTGTTACCATCGTCACGCGTTTCTGGGACTTGGGCAGCCGGGCGCAACATCACGACGAAAGTATGCATGCCTTCTACTCCTATAACCTGTCGAAGGGACTGGGTTTCGAGCATACCCCCTTGCTTCATGGCCCCCTCTGGTTTCATCTAGTGGCTCTCAGCTACTATCTCTTTGGCGCCAGTGACTACACGTCGCGGCTGATGTCGGCGATTTTTGGCGTTTTGTTGGTGCTTTCCCCTCTGTTACTGCGCAAATATCTAGGACGGCGGGGAACACTGGCTGCAGCCGCGATGCTAGCCATTTCACCGGCCATGATGTACTATTCCCGCTTTATCCGCGAGGATATCTTCGCCACCGTCTTTACGGTGATGGCTTTTATCGGGATCATACGGTACCTCGATGAGCGGCGTGACCGCTGGTTATACTTGATGGTAGTAGGCTGGGCCTCGGTGTTCGCCACCAAAGAGGTGGCATTTATCCACGCCTTTATCTTCGGTACCTTTCTTTTCCTACTACTGGGCTGGTATTTCATCCGCAAACACCTGACCCTGGCGACCTTGCGCAGCACGGCAGCATGGGATCTAGTTTTATTGACCGGCACCTTACTACTGCCATTAACCGCCGCTTTTATCATGCATCTGATCGGGTGGAATCCGCAGGACTATACCTACTCCGGCATATTACGATCTTCATCGATCCTTGTGCCTCTGTTGGGCATCTCCATCGCCGTGGGGTTATGGTGGGATCAACGCCGTTGGTTGGGATTGGCCGCCGTTTATTACGCCATTTATCTATTAGCCCATACCACCTTTCTGACCAACCCGCAGGGCATCTTTAGCGGCCTGGTCGGCGCCCTGGGGTATTGGCTGAGTCAACAGGACGTGCGGCGCGGTGACCAACCCCCCTATTATTACCTGATCCTCCAGCCGTTATATGAATTCCTCCCTGTGCTCTTGGGGCTGATTGCCATCGTCATGTATGCCGTTTTTCCCCATTGGCGCAAGCGGGTAGATGGCGAAACCGGAATCCCAGCGCAAGAGCAGTTGGTGGATCCTTCCATGACACGCGCCGAGTTAAACAGCTTCTTCGGCCTATTCCTGATCTACTGGTGGGTAGTGGCATTTATTATCTATAGTTGGGCCGGTGAAAAGATGCCCTGGTTACTGGTAGAGCTCGCCGTTCCTACAATTTACCTGGCAGGACGATTCCTGGGACAATTGCTCGCAGCCACCGATTTTCGCCTATTGCGAGAGCGCGGCGGCGCTACCTTTGCGCTCCTGGTCCCAGCGCTGTTCATAGGGATCCTGGCACTATTAGATACGGGCGCGGTATTGGCGGGTAATCAAAGTCTTTCCGCGCTGAACCAGACGATGCGCTTCGTTTCTACTCTGATCTTAGTCCTCGGCATCGTTTATCTGGCGGTGAAATACTTTATACGCTTGGGTTGGTTCCAGGCCGGTCGCATTGCTTTCCTGACGTTGATAGGTGCTTCGGCTATTATGACCGTACGATTTGCGGTGATGGCCTCTTTCGTCCACGGCGATATCGCCAAGGAGATGCTGATCTACACCCAGACGACACCCGATGTAACGATGGTAACCAAGAAGATCGACCAGATCTCGATGCACATTGCGGGTGGCAAGAACATGAATATAGCCTATGACAACGAGACAAGTTGGCCCTTTGAATGGTACCTGCGCGACTATCCCAAACGGGAATTCAAGGGCGGTAATCCTACTACCCCCCTGACGAATCCGGTGATCCTGGTGGGCACAGCTAATGAGAGCGCGTTTAAACCCTACATTAACAGCACTTTGTACGTACAATATCGGTATCGCTTACGCTGGTGGTTCCCCCAGGATTATATGGACATGACCATTCCAAAAACTATCCAACAGTTACAGGTACCTGAAAACCGGACCAAGCTGTGGAACCTCATATTCTACCGCCAGGTAGCCGAGCCGCTGGGATCAACCGATTTCTTGATGTACATTCGCAAAGATGTCATAAACGATATGTGGCAGATGCGCGCTGAAGCCGTAGCCGCGGAGCCAACCTTGTTGGACGATACATACACCAAACGGTACAAGGACATCCCGGCGCAGGCCTCCTGGGGCGTGCCCGGCGCATCTCCCGGCCAACTGCAGAATCCCAAAGATATCAAGATCGGCCCCGATGGGAATCTCTACATCGCCGACTCTTCCA
>SHYO01000147.1 GCA_009692745.1 Chloroflexota bacterium | reverse complement strand
TTTCCATTCCACTCGATTCAACCATTTGTTTGAATATCTCAGGTGTCATATTTGCCCTCCCGGCAATATTACTAAATGATGTGTCTCTCCCGCCTGAAAACCATGAGTGATGTATAAATCCACATCCACCAGAAACTAAAACTCTACTAGCTTCTTTAATATACTCTTCAGTAACATTAGCGTGCATATGAACAAAAGAATCATATGAAAAAACTAAATCTTGAGAATTATCTTTGATATCTGATAAAGATTTACCATCATTAACAAAATATCCAGAAACGTGATTTCCTAATTTACTGGCTGTATGCGGCCGTCAATTCGTTGATTTGCGTTTCGGTTAGTTGCATTTGTCGTTTTGCCATCTCTATATTATATAACTTTTATCTGATTTGTCTATAAGGTCATCTCTATAAATCCTATTTTCACCGTAAGGGTAATACGGCGAGGATAGACCGGAGCATACCATGGGCCAGTTTATCCTCGCCGTCCCTCTTTCCAGAGTTTAAGCTATACAATAAGTATCGTACGATACTTACTTGCCTACCACCTGTGGCCTCGTCTGCATGGGAATGCTCCGGCGCTGCATGAGCCACGCTCCGGCCCCTACCACGAGGCCCAAAATACCAACTACGATGCCGATTAGGCCCAGAGTGCGGGCAGCAGCCGCGTCGGCCTGGGCCTGGGCGAGCTGGCTGCTCATATCCTGGGCTGAAGGATTGGTCTCCGGGAACATGATACCCGTTGCCGCATCCACGTTGTCAAAATGATCACCAGATACAAATTTCTCATCGATATTCTGGTCCACGATCTTGCCGGTGAAGTGGAAGGTGTATGTGCCGGCGCGGGTGGGCATAATGTCGGCGGTGTAGGCACCGGGCTTCCCAAAAACAGGGGTTAGGGGAAGGTCCACATTCTTACCACCATACGTCACTTGCACTTTGACCGTCTTCTCAAGACCCTCAACCGGCTTGGCGTCATTTCCGCTCCCTTGCGCCACTCTAAAGTCGATGCCATTCTTTTGACCTTCGAAAGCAGGTTCAACCGTCCAACCTACCGTCAATGTATATTTACCGACATCGCGGTGATCGTGGGCAAAGGCCACTCCGGTGAAGAGCGCCGTCAAGAGTAGTGCAGCCAGAACCGCCGCAACTTTGTGCAGTTTTATCTTTCTAAACACGATGATCTCTCCTGTGATTGTTGGCGAATTGGTTGTTGACATAACTGTTGGATGCATACATATCAGCAATACCTCATAGATTTGGTGCCACTGGACCATAGGACTAACCTGGACGTGGCCATTATGGCATAGCCAGAAAATGGTGCTTCAGGTTGTCCCGCTGCCTAGCGGGTCTGCTTGCTGAGGTGTTGTGATGGCTCCAGCCTCAACGTTGCACCAGTAGAGGAAAGGAGCAAAAGCTAATTAAACAGAGGCGCATCCAAGCGTGCCAACCGGAGGACGATCTATAGCGACCTGCACAGTTTGCTCAGGGGGTAAAATGTAAAAGGGCGGATGATTGCTGCGGTTCCACATCAACGTTAAATCTGCTTGCAGCGGGGTGAAGATGGTCGGGAACCAACTGCCTATGGCTTCAGGCATCGCATTTACCGCCGGCACGAGGGAGAGTATGCCGCTGGCGTGAGGATTGCGTGTAACTTGTTTTACGAGGCTATTCAGTCGATAGCTGCTGGCTTCCTGGTAGCTGTCGATGGAGCGGCCACCGGAGAAATTAATGTGCTCATGCGGCGGCGCAAAACTATGCCAGCGTGGCGCGGCTGCTGCCATGAGGATGGTATAGAGCCATACAACTGCCAGACTCCACCGTAATATTATCTGGTTAGGAGTGACTTCTCGGTTCATATATTGGGATTTCCCAGATCCAAATTATAGATGATGCTCCGGCGTGCGTCAAACCTGGCAAATGGACAAATATGACCAACTATATCTCTTTGACAATTGTTTTGCATGTCAAGTATAATCAGTAGCAAGTCATACGATTGCCCAACTGTTACACCTCTTTGCATCATTATCTATCGCCATAGCCATGCCAAGATAAGCTTGTTCTGCATCTTTCTATTATTGGCAAAGGGGGTTATGCGGTGAGGATTTCTGAAGTCCGTGTGATTGTCACCTGTCCCGCTGGTCAGACCTTTACCCTGGTCAAAATCCTGACCGACGCAGGTGTTTACGGTGTGGGGGAGGGGACGAAGAATGGGCGGGAATTGGGGGTGGCCGCTCTTCTTGAGCATCATATCGCCCCGACTTTGATCGGCCGCGATCCCGGCGCTATCGAAGATATCTGGAAATTCCTCTACAAAGGCACTTACTGGCGCGGCGGTCCTATCCAGAATTCTGCCCTGGCAGCTATTGATATGGCCTTGTGGGATATCAAAGGAAAAGTGGCCGGCATGCCTGTCTACTCCTTATTGGGCGGCCCGACCCGGCGCGGTCTTCTGACCTATACCCATATCCACGGGGATAGTTTTGCAGACGTAGCCGAAAAAGTACTCCAGCAAAAGGCGGCAGGGTACAAGGTGATCCGGGCTCAAGTCCAGGTACCCGGCGCCCCGGGGGTATATGGCGCCGAGGATGCGAACGATCCTGCGTACCAACAGGCCAGGAATGCCCGCCTGCCGTATGAAGGCGCCTGGGAACCCGAGCCCTATCTCCAGATCGTCCCACAGCTTTTTGCCTATTTGCGCGAAAAAGTCGGCTGGGATGTCCGTCTCTTTCATGATGCCCACGGTCGTCTAACCCCCATAGAAGCTGCTCGTCTGGCCAAAGATTTGGAGCCGTATAAATTACTATACCTGGAAGATCCCATTGGACCGGAATATGCGCCCAGTATGTGCCGGGTCCGGCAAGCCTCCACCACGCCGCTGGCCATCGGCGAGATCATCAGTAGTAAATATGAAATTCTACCCATGATCATTGAGCAGACCATCGATTATATGCGGTGTTCCCCTATTCATATTTGTACGGTGAGGGAGCCGGCAGGGGGGGCTGTAATTTATGGCTGAACAAGCAACGCCAGTTACCCAAAGGCAAAAATCGAATCTGCTCAATTTAGACCTTAGTCAACGGGCCAGTTTACTAGGGTATGTGCTGGTCGCTCCGGTGGTAATATGTCTATTAATTCTGGTTGTTTATCCCTTTTTCTATGCGATCTGGATCAGCTTCACCAACCGGACCGTGGGTGGGGTTGGTGATTTCATAGGATTGGGGAATTATCTCTATCTGTTTAAGCTCCCCAGTTTTCAGGCCACCATCCAAAATACTATCGTGATGGTGGTGGTGGTACAGAGTCTGAAATTGATCTTTGGCCTGGGCATTGCGCTCTTACTTAACCAGCCCATTAAGGCCCGCCAATTTTGGCGCGGTCTGGTTCTGCTTCCCTGGGCTATGCCGGCATTTGTCGCTTTCATTACCTGGAAGCTCCTCTATGCATCCGAGGGTGGGGCCTTCAATATGATATTAATCCAGGTGGCGGATATCCGCCTGGATTTCTTGAGCACTAAAGCCTTGGCGATGCCCAGTGTCATATTAGCCACTTTCTGGCGCGGCTTCCCTTTTTGGGTGATCTCTATCCTGGCGGCTCTACAAAACGTGTCGCCGGAACTTTATGAGGCTGCCGCCATCGATGGCGCCAATGCCTGGCAGCGTTTCCAACATGTAACCCTACCGAGCATCCTCCATGTGATTTTGGTTGTCCTGCTCCTCTCCACTATCTGGACCACCAACAGTTTCGAAAATGTCTGGCTGATGACGCAAGGCGGTCCTTTCGATGCTACGATGACGTTTCCGGTGCTGGCCTATTACGGTCTGCAGAGCCTGCAGATTGCCAGGCTGCTGCCGTCTCGGTAGCTATGCTGCCCGTCTTTGCCATGCTAGCCTTCATCGTGGTTCAGTTGCTACAGGAGGAGTAACAGTGTTATACAAACTATCTGCGTCCCAGAAGGTGCTGTATTACGCCCTACTAGTTCTGATGGCAGTGGTGATCCTTTTCCCTATCTATTACATGATACTGATCTCGCTCAAATTGCCCGTAGATATCTACCGTACACCATCGCTCTTGCCCGTAAATGCTACTTTGCAGAACTACGTGGAATTATTTACCAAGCAGGGTTATCTGGTAAACATTCGCAATAGCTTGGTGGTGGCTGGCTCCGCCACCATTATTTCGGTGCTCATCAGTTGCATGGCCGCTTTTAGCCTGGTGCGTTTGAAATACCGCTACAAAAGTTGGATTGGACGGTTGATCCTCTTTGCCTACCTGACACCAACTGCCCTCCTGTTTATTCCGTTATCGGTGATTATCGCCCGCTTGAATTTAGGCAATACCTTGCAGGGACTGATATTTGTCTATCTCACCTTCTCAGCGCCCCTCAGTACCTGGTTAATGATGGGCTACTTCCGTGGCATTCCTGCCGACCTGGAGGAGCAGGCCATGGTCGATGGGGCTACCCGTTGGCAAGCTTTCCTGCGGATTCTATTGCCTCTGTCTGCTCCTGGCCTGGTGGCGGTCAGTGTCTTTACCTTTACCGGCGCCTGGAATGAACTTTTGCTGGCTTTGATTTTTACCACCTCGAAAGATGTACGGACGGTGCCGGTGGCGCTGCAGTACCTGATTACCGGCGATGTTTTCCGCTGGGGGTTGATTATGGCCGGGTCCGTGGCCGCCGCCGTTCCAGTCATGATTCTTTACTACCTGGCGCAGCGCTTTGTGGTAGAGGGCCTGGCTGCCGGCGCTGTCAAGGGCTAGCCGGAAAGAACCGCATCATGTTTACGTTAGAGGGTAAAGTAGCTATCGTCACCGGCGCCAGCCGGGGCATTGGCGCGGCCATCGCTATTGCTTTGGCCGATGCTGGCGCCTCAGTTTCCCTGATTAGCAGAACTGCCCCCCAGCCGGAAGTGATTTCCTCCCTGGAGAAGACGGGACGTCTGTTTGCGCATATTTCCGCGGATTTGAGCCAGATGCAAAGCATTCCGTTGGTAGTTGGGTCTACCCTAAACCGTTTTGGCCGCATAGACATCCTGGTTAATAACGCGGGAATTATCCGGCGCACTCCCTTCCTGGAATACAGCGAAACCGATTGGGATGTTATTGTGAATACAAACCTGAAAGTGCCGTTTTTCCTGGCCCAGGCCTGCGCCCGCCAGATGCTTGCTCAGGAGCACGTTGGTCAGGGTGCGGAGAGCAGCGGGCAGCGGGGCAAAATCATCAATATCTGTTCGGTGCTGAGCTTTCAGGGAGGTATCCTTGTGCCTGCCTATACTGCCGCTAAACACGGCCTGGCCGGCGTTACCAAAGCCATGGCCAACGAATTGGCGCCGCAGGGGATTAACGTCAATGGGCTGGCCCCTGGCTACGTTAGAACAGAGAATACCGCCCCTTTGCAGTCTGATCCGCAACGCTTCAATGCTATCGTGGCCCGTATTCCGGCGGGGCGTTGGGGCGACCCCGCTGATATCGCCGGGGCGGCGGTTTTTCTGGCCAGTTCCGCCTCCGACTATATGCAAGGCCAGATATTAACCGTAGACGGTGGCTGGCTGGCCCGGTAGGAAGGATATTAGCCTGATTGGCCCAATAGTTTTTCCAGCCAGCGGCGCGTTTCTACCGGGCGCAGATATTGTCCCACATAGTGCCCATCGACCACCATCTCGAAGTGCAGGTGCAGACCCACGGTGGGCCCGCTCATCGATTCCGGCGTGCCGGAGTTTCCTATATAGCCTAAGATATCCCCCGGTTTTACCTGCGACCCTTTGTTAATTTCCGGTGCGATGCGGCTCAGGTGGCAATATCTGGCAATGAGGCCATTCCCCAGGTCCAGCCAGACTTGCCTGCCCCGCAGGTAGTCCAGAATGTCTGGCGGGGTATACCCCAACTTGGTGCTGGTATCAAGCCACCCCTGTAAAATGGCGGGGGATGGATCCTGGTAATCCGTGTCAGCCCGGATCACCGTCCCAGGACCGATGGCCACAACCGGTGTATTCAATCCTACGCCGACACCGACCTCGCCGCTATAGAAATCGCTCCCTTCGTGAATGCCGGCCCGGTATTGGCGGGGGGCGCCGGGAATGACTTCATCCCGCGGTGCGAGATGTGCGCCGTTAATCGGCATTTGATATTTCGGCAAGGTGGGCAAGCGATCCAGGTAAGAGATCAGCGTCGTCGAGACTGGTGGGGAGGGGGCCAGGTTGCCAGAGCCTGGGGAAGTTTGGCTGGTATTTGCTCCATCTGCCGGATTTCCCGGATATAGGACCAAAGTATCTCGTCCCGCGACAATCAGCCGGTCCCCGCTCGTGGTTAGGGTCGTAAAGGGAGGCGTTCCCGCCGGAGAAGTTAAGGTGCGCAGCATTGCTCCGCTGTTTTTGTCCAGTTTCAGTATGCGCTGCCCTTCTTGATCCAGCACATACAAGCCAGGTTCCTTGCCGCCGCCCAGGGCCAGGTCTAAGGGTAGCACTGGGGTCTCGGCGGGTTTGAACGCTGCGTCGAGGCGCCATGCCGGCGCTAGATAACGCTGGATGTCCGGCTTGGCACCCATCCCTTCGCGTAGCAGCACATAAATACTCCCGGTGCCTTGGGCCGCGGCGTCCTTCGCCCCGGCGCTTTGCGCCGATGTGTCTTCCAGCATACCCATGCCCAGTTCTTTGGCAATGGCCGGTCCCGGTATATCATCAGAACGGAAGATGACTCCTAGGGTATTGTTCAGCAGGTGAAAGAGCGGGGCCGGTTCGATCCCGCTGGATAGGGAGGTTAAATAATAGTCTTCCCGTGCCGGTCTTGCCAGGCTCCACTGGGCAGTACTGATCACATACCGGAAGGTGTAACCACTGCGATCCAGCAAAATCAAGCTATTCCCATCTTTTCCCGCAGAGAGGGCCAACAAATCCTGGATTGGTATGCCTTCTACCCGCCTCTCCCCATCCTTTGATGGCAATAATACCTGGACCTGGTCCGGTTTAGCTAGAGAAATAGCTTTAAGCTGTCCCAAGTCCGCCAGGTAGAGCGTGTCCGAAAGCACTGCTGCTGCCAGGGGATGGCCCACGCTACCCGCTGGCAGCCGGATAAGCTGGGCTGTCTGCGGCGATAGCAATCCGGAGGGCGTAGCAAAGAAATACTTACGCCGCAAGGCGGTGAGATCTTCTTTCGTATAGTATGAAGCCAACTCCCAAAATGCGTTCACAGTGGCCAATTTCCCGTTCTCTTGCTGTGCCCAATCTTTGAGAAAGGCAAAGAACGTCTGGTCTCCCACGAGCTTACGAAACTCCTCGTAAAATTGCGCCCCACGGTGATAAACGCCGTTGGTGTAACTGTTCAGATCGCGGTACGTGTAAATGGTGCCATTCACGGGATCTTGCGAGGGGCCGGGGCCGATACGCGTGCCCCACCACCACTCCAGGTCTTGCGGCGCCTGGTTCTCGTAAAAAATTCGTTCCGTATAGGTTGCCAGGGCCTCATCGAGCCAGGGATCTATTGCCTGGTCATTGCCGACCAGCCCGTACCACCACTGGTGCGCCACTTCGTGGGCTGTCAGAGTGGTCAGCCAGTTGCGCGTGCCCTCTTTATAGTCCGCGTACCATTCCGCCCGGCCGGTATGGAAGGCGCCATACTCCACAAATGCCGCGCCTTCGGCCACCGCATAGGTGGCATAGGGGTAAGGCACAAACAGGTGGGAGTAAAGGTTCAGCGCATTAATTGTAGTTTCCAGGGCGGCCCGCCCTGCCTGGGCGTGCTCAGGAAAAAAATAGGATGTAACGCGGATATTTCCGGCCATACCACTGGCTTGTTGATACTGGTCACTGGCAGTGAAGGCGAAGGAGCGGGTCTGCTTCAACTGGAAAGCCCAGGTGTCTCCGCGTTGTTCTACCAGCCCACTTCCGGCCAGCGTAATACTGGCCGGGGCTTTGATTTCAACCTGGTAGTTGGCCATCTCTGCGATATAGGGGTCACCAACCTGCGCCCGTTGTAAGATCTCCCAACCGCTCTCTCCGCGAAAAGGGGCTAGCACCGGATACCACGCGCCCAAATTCATCAAGCGGTCGTTCCAACCCATATATCCGTCCAGAAAATTATCCCCGTTTGTCATAGGGGGCAACTTTAGGGTATATCGCAGAGCGATGGTGATTTCCCCCTCTGCTGGTAACGGGGTTGCCAACGGGATACTGAGAGCAAATCCATCTAGATTCGCCTGTACGGGCGTACTGGCCTGGCTCAGGATTACCTGGCTGGAATCCAGGTGAAAAGTATTCCCGAGATTATTTGCGAAGACGTTGAAGACGATTTGGGTCCACGGCTGCTGGCTGCGATTCTTAATCGCCACCGTTTGCTCAACCTGGAGCTGGTGGCCGGTGTAATCCAACTGGATCGCGAAATGATAAAAGGGGCGTTCTGCGCCAGGAAAGGGTGTTGGGCTGGGAGTAGCCGAAGGGGGGGGCGCCGGTGTGGGAGATAGGGTAGGCAGGGGTGTAGAGGTAGGCAAGGGAGTAGGGGTAGGCAGCGGCACTGTCGTCGCGGTGGTGCTCGGGATGGCAACTGCGATAAGGGTGGGCGATGGCGTGGCTTGGGGTGTGACTGTGGGCACTTCCAGGATGCTGCAGCCACTCAGGAGGAGTAACCCTATCAGTATACCTGTGATGAAAACGCTATAAGATATTTTCATAAATTGTCTGTCTGAATTTCAGGTCTCAAGATACCTCACCAGGATTGTGCCCCATTTGCTGCCATACCTGGATGGCGCGGCGCAGGAACTCCCGTTCGACGTCAAAGGTGATTATGGCTTCAGCTTGATCTATCGGTACCCACACCACATCGAAAAGCTCCGCCTCATAGGGATCCCGTTGCTGGGGCGTTGGATCGTTGAGCACCATCAAAAAGTAAGATTCGTTGCGGGTGACCTCCCCATCGTGCCGGTTAAAGCTGTGCGTGAGTTCGCCCAAATCTGCTACGATGCGCAGGTCATGGTAACCGGTCTCCTCGCCCACCTCCCGCATAGCCGTCTGCGCGCGCTTCTCCTCCGCTTCAATATGTCCTTTAGGCAGCCTGACCTCCTCACGAATCTCTATCGATCCTGGATGGAGATCTTTTGTGGACTTATGAGCGTGGCGTTGTCGCAGTAACAACACTTTCCCCTGGTTGAACACAATCCCGCCACTGGCAGCATACTGGATCTGGCCCATAACCTCTTCCCTCCCATCCGGTCGATTATACCCGCTGAAGTCCAACTAAGCCAATGGCGGTGTTATGCGGCAGGTAAGGTGTCGTTTGACTTTTTGACAATCGCAGATGACCTGCATACAATGGTATGGCTTAGCGTGCAGCGCAGCTCAAGAGTTGTAAGCTCAAACATCCTGGAGATAATTCCCCGATGGCTACCTATTTAATTGCGGGTGCTGGTGGAAATTTGGGTTCTCGATTGGTGAAACACTTGCTCGGTAGGGGTGAACGCGTCCTTGGCATAGTCCGTGATCCTCTGAAAGTAAGCGATTTAGAAGAGTTGGGCATGGCAGTTTGGCAAGGTGATATCACTGACTATAACTCTATCGAAGGCGCCGTCGGAGGCATGGAATTTGTGGTCAATGTCGTCGGCGGGTTCGGCGATCCTGAATTTCTCGAGAATACCTACGTCACAGGCAACCGTAATCTGCTGCGCGCTTGTGCTATAGCTGGAGAAGCTGCAGCTTATCTTTTTACGAATCATATCGGGGTCTACGGTGGGTCGGGAGAGGAGCTTCTGACGGAGGATTCACCCCTTAGGGGTATGGGGCCTATCAACGAGACTGCTATTCGTGCCGGCGAGGCGATACGGTCTTATCATGCTCCGGGGAAACTGGATACCATCGAGTTGCGTGTGGGTGGTATTCTCAGTGACCGCGGCAATTGGCGCGCCCGGCTCTCTGATCCGAATTTCAAGATTTCCGCGCCGCAAGCTTGGACCAGCTTTATCCATATCGATGATATCGTTCGGGCCATTGAGGCTGCCCTGGAATTTGGCCGCCAGGGGAGCCCGTATAATGTGGTTGACGATGAGCCGGTACAGCAGATCGATTTTTATACCAGCGTTGCAGGTCTTTTGAGCATCCCTGTACCGCCTGTTACCCCAGGTGGGCCAAATATCTTTGGCTCCTTGCGGGTTAACAATGCCAAGTTTAAGCAGGAATGTAATTTTATGCTCCGCTATCCGACTTACCGCGAGAGTATGAAAGCTATTCTGCAGCCCCCCGCAGAGATTCACCATCACTCAGTTTAATCGTGGAGGAACAAATGGGGACGATCAGTGTCAAGTCTCTATCCGACTACCAGGTGGTCTATCAGGAATTTACTGGTCCCGCGCGTCAATTGACCCGCGTTTTTGACCAAATTGCCTCCTGGATGGAGCAAAGTGGCCTCAAGCCTGCCGCCGATTTCATCGGGATCTTTTATCCTGCGCCTAAAAGTGAGGAACCCAGCGATCTCGTGCGGATGGAAGCCTGCATCCCTGTCAACGGCCGGCCGAAGGTTAGCGATCCTATTCGCTATAAAACTTTGAAGGGAGGCGCTGTAGTCTATACCCTCTATGAGGTGGGTAACGGCGATCTGGCCCAGGCCGAGCGCGATGTCTTCGATTGGATGGCCCAACGCAATATGGCGCGGGCCGATTACCACATGCATCTATACCGCGCCAGTACCGATATCGGTAAGAATGAGAATATTATCGAAGTGTTGGTGCCGATCCGCTGACCGGGTTAGGCCCCCAACCTGTAGAAGCGCCGCGCGTTTTCTGCCCAAAGCTTGTGCTTGGCCGGTGTGGAAAGATGGGCCGTGAGCTGGTCCAGGGTTGCCACCCACCGCGGGTAGGTAGACGCCTGGAATGCCACGGGCCAATCGCCACCGTAGGCCACCCGGTCTTCGCCGAATGCCTCCAATACATGGGCTACGTAAGGGGCCAGGTCGTCATTGGTCCACTTCTGATGGTCCGCCTCTGTTACCATACCGCTGATCTTGCATATCACATTGGGGAAGCTGGCTAATTCGCTAATGCCCGCGCGCCACGGGTCGAGGTTGCCGGATTTGATATCCGCCTTCCCGATATGGTCCAGGATAAATTCTGTATCCGGGCACTGTCGTACCAGCTTGATGGTCGCCGGCAATTGGCGATAGTTGATGCAGATATCCGAGGTGAAGCCATACTCGGCTAAGATTTGTGTACCTCGCACGAACCGGGGTTGCAAACAGAAGTTGTCATCCGGTTCGGATTGCACGATGCGTCGGATCCCTTTCACCAGCGGGCTGACGTCTTTCAGGGCTGCCAGAAAAGCCCTGGCTTGTTCACCATACTCCAGCGGCGCCCAGGCCACAATGCCTTTGATGCGTGGGTCCCGTTGTGCCAGCTCCGCTATCCAGCGCGCTTCCAACAGGGCATAGGGTGGCGCGACTTCCACCTGCAAATAAACTAACGCCTCGATAGGGATGCCTTGCGTATGCTCGTTATACTCCGCCAGGCTATAGGGCTTATTCAGCAAAGGAAGATCGTCCAACCAGAACATCCGAAAATGGTGCGGGTCCCAAAGGTGTACATGGGTGTCGATAATGGGAAAATTAGGCATTGTCTGGTCCTTTATGACATCTGATATTTTCCTGGTTGCCACTTTTCAGGCGCCTTGATTATACCATAAGGGATCAGTTCGGGGAAACACTGCGCCATTGCTTTGACCGGCTCCCGTAAATGTGCTAATATCCCACCTTTGTCTATGTCTACACAGCAAACACCTCAACCCCGCCTCGTTGCTTTACGTTACCGCGATTTCAGATTACTCTGGATTGGGCAGTTGCTCTCCATTATCGGCTCTCAGATGCAGATTACAGCCGTCAACTGGCATATCTACGAGATACTGCGAGGAAACGTCTATCCCATTTCCCTTTTAGGGCATAAGGTTGATCTAGGCGCTGCTGCTTTGGGATTGGGTACGTTGGGTCTGGTGCGGGTTATCCCCATCGTCCTATTTGCCCTGCTGGGCGGCCTGCTGGCCGATACCCAAGATCGCCGCAAGCTGCTCATCTGGACCCAGATCGCTTCTGCCATTTTCGCCGGCCTGCTGGCGGCCTTCACCCTGGCGGGCCGGGATAGTCTACTAATTATATATTTACTGACCGCCGCCGGCGCCGCCGCGGGCGCTTTCGACGGTCCTGCCCGCCAGTCGCTTGTACCAAACCTGGTCCCCCGCGCATATTTAACCAATGCTGTGAGCCTGAACACCTTACTCTTTGAGTTCGGCACGATCCTCGGACCTGCCATCGCTGGAGTGATGCTGGGATCCTTCCATATCGGTCTGATCTATGCGGTGAATGCGCTCTCTTTTTTGACGGTCCTGGCCGCTCTTCTTCTGATGCATTACCGCGGGCGTCCGGCAGCGGCGAATACAGGTTTAGGCTGGCACATGCTGATCGAGGGGCTGCGCTTCACCTATGGCTCGCGGATTATCTGGAGCACCATGCTGCTCGATTTCTTTGCTACCTTCTTCTCCTCGGCCCGCACGATGTTACCCTTGGTTGCCGGCCAACTGTTGGGTATTAGTGTGCAGGGGTATGGATTGCTCTCGACTGCCCAACCGCTTGGCGCTCTCCTGGCTGGCGCGATTTTGTCCCTGCGCAAGGATATCCACCGCCAGGGGGTCGTCCTGCTGGTGAGCGTAGCGATATACGGCCTGGCCACTGCACTCTTCGGCGTTTCCACCATCTTCGCCTTTTCCTATTTCCTCTATGCTCTGACGGGTGCGGGGGATACTGTCTCGACGGTGATCCGCGGTACCATCAGGCAGATCATGACGCCGGATCACCTGCGCGGCCGGATGACCAGCGTCAACATGATGTTTTTCATGGGGGGACCACAGCTAGGCGAGTTGGAAGCCGGCCTGGTTGCGGCTACTTTGGGGGTCTCCTTTTCTATTGTCAGCGGTGGTATTGCCACGCTACTTTTGACAGCCTGGGTTGCATGGCAGTATCCGCACTTGCGCAATTATATCAATGGTTCCGAAGATACGAATTAGCAATCGCTCTCATGTCCTGGCGTCCATGTAAGCGCGGTTTGCAACCGCGTGATTTCGCTTGTGCGATGGAAGGCGCTTAATGCGAGCGACTTGGTCGCGCTCCCGGGACGGTGCAGCAGTGCGATAGCGCTGGACACAGTACTTGACCGGTTGGGATTGGTCGGTTACAATCTAGGTGAATCTAT
>SHYO01000146.1 GCA_009692745.1 Chloroflexota bacterium | reverse complement strand
CGGTACATTCCAACTCGTTTGGTGCTGGCACTACATATGACATCGCGAGGTTTGGTTCGATGGCGAACGAGGCTAATTTGTGTTTCCGCGACTTCGCTATAGCCAGTCAACAGGCTTAATCGAGACTGGCGAAAACACAACAGTCGAGTTATGGAGTATGTGATCGAATCGGAAGCCGAGCCCATTAGATTAATTGCTTTGGGCCGCAGCGTGCAGGTGTGCTATGATTATGCCCAACAAAAGTCTATACCAATTCCTGACGGGCTGAGACAGGCCATCGAAGCCTATGAAAAGGAAGTGCAGTAACAAGTTTTGAGGCGAGTTTGCCAAACAGTGCCTCTCACATGTAATGTTAAAGCAAACAGCGTCTTTTAAATTCTTAGCAACTGGCGGCAGAGCAATAATGCAGGTGTATATGGCTGTGAAAGGCGCAGCAATGATTATTAAATGGGCCTCACCCAATGCAGGTAAGATAATGGTGCGTTTTGAATTGCCATCAGCTATCTGGGCTGAATCCGTATACCTCGTAGGTGATTTCAATGATTGGAATCAAACTTCTCTGCCGATGATCCAGTCGCGGGACAATGAGGCATGGTCGATTACATTGGAATTAGATATCGATCGGGAATATCAGTTTCGTTACCGGGTCAATGAAACTGAGTGGTACAATGATTGGCACGCTGACCGGTATATGCCTAACAAGTATGCTTCTGACAACAGCGTGGTCATCACGCGCCAGCCACCGGAAGAAAAAGGTGAGGATGGTATTTGAGCCTTCGGTCTGTTTGCGGAATCGTGGGGTAAGTCGCCAGGCGGTATTCCACAGGTACAGACCTCGGCGACCAGGATCATAGCATAACGAGATAGCGAGATAGCGAGAGGAAAGTATGCACACCGATGGTAAAATTGTTGGTGAAGGCTTAACGTTTGATGATGTCCTGCTCTTACCGGGCCATTCCCATGTACTGCCGGTGGAGGTGAATGTGAGCGTGGAGCTGATACCGGGGCTTAAATTAAATATCCCCATCATCTCAGCGCCGATGGATACGGTCACCGAGGCCGGCCTGGCCACCGCTCTGGCAATGGAAGGCGGCCTGGGTATCATTCATCGCAACCTGAGCATTGGCCGGCAGCGAGATGAAGTGGTGCAGGTCAAGCGGGCAGATCCGGGAGAGGAGTATCCCCACGCAGCTCTCGATTCCCGCGGCCGCCTTCTGGTCGGGGCGGCCATTGGTAGTGGCAAGGATATGGAGGAAAGGCTCGAAGCGCTGGTGGAAGCTGGTATAGACCTGGTAATAGTGGATACCTCTCACGGACATAGCCAGCGGGTGATCGAGGCCGTAAGTAAAGTCAAAAATAAATATCCCCGGCTGCCCCTGATTGCCGGGAATGTGGCTACCGGAGATGGAGCGGCAGCTCTGATCAATGCCGGGGCCGATGGCTTACGGGTCGGAGTCGGCCCCGGCTCAATCTGCACCACCCGGATCGTGGCCGGGGTGGGAGTGCCACAATTGACAGCAATCATGGAGTGTTACGAGGCCAGTCGCTCGCGCCACGTGCCGGTGATCGCCGATGGCGGTATCCGCTACTCCGGAGACGTGGTTAAGGCGTTAGCAGCCGGAGCCACCACCGTGATGTTGGGCAGTTTGCTGGCCTCCACAGAAGAGAGCCCGGGCAAGAGCATCTGGCACGAGGGGAAGCTTTTCAAGGCGTATCGGGGCATGGGATCGCTGGGAGCTATTCAGAGCGGTAGCGACCGCTATGGCCAGAAGTACGAAGGGGTCGTATCGAAGCTGGTGCCCGAAGGGATCGAAGGCATGGTGCCGTGCGAGGGTACATTACACGACATGGTCTACCAATTGGTAGGCGGGTTGCGCTCCGGTATGGGATATATTGGCGCGGCAAATATCGCGGAGATGTGGCAGAAAGGGAAGTTTATGCGGATCACCAGCGCCGGGCTGCGCGAAAGCCATCCTCATGACGTGATTTTAAGCGTCCTGCCACCAAATTACCCTGGCGTAAAGGCATAAAAAGATCATGCGTGGACTGATTTTACTGGTATGGTCAGTGGTCTACCTGGGTGGATTAGTGTACCTGGCTTTACTGTACCTGGCCGATCATCCCTATCCCCCCAGTTGGATACTTTTCCTGGCCTTCGCGTTAGCGGCCCTGGTATATACTGGGAGTATGGGGCTGATCATCAAGCCGCGCAAAACAGATGACCAGGAAAGGCAATAGTCGCATGTTCCTGTCTCTATCTTAAATGGCTCAACTATTTGCGGTCATTCCGCCTGATCTATTCAATCCGTTGGCGGCGCGTGGCGCCTCAGTTTACGTGGATGTACTGCTGGCGCTCTTTGAGGAGACCCAGAAACACCAACAACCCCTATCACGGGAACTGGCAGTGGCGATTGTAACCGATGTACTCTCCGCTCCCCAGGCGCTGGAATTGACAGCGGAGACTGCCGATGAGATGCCCTCCCCGGCTCCGGCAGTGGAGGAAGCTCCGGCAGAAGAGGATTTGCTCCAGACACGGGCTAGTGCAATCTTGCGCTATCTGTCTCGTTGTGGCTGGCTACGCACGGAGACCCAGAGTGACTTTAGCCAGACCTATATCCTGCCGGACTACGCCTTCCGCCTGTTACGGGTAATCAGCGAGATCTCGGCCCATGAAGCTATCCCCTTGCAGGGGCTGATTTGCGCCATCCACGACCTGCTACAAGCTGCCGTGCGGGATGGTAACGTAGATATTCGCCTGCCGGAAGCCCACCGCCAAACCGTGTACCTGTTGAACGGTCTGAAGGAATTACAGCACAATATCGGCTTGCATATAGAGCAGGTGTTGCGCCAGCTCAAAGCCAGTGATGTATTAAACCAGGTTTTTGCCGACTACCGCGAGGAGATTCTGGATCGCGCCTATCACCAACTGCGGACCACCGATCACGTCTCCCGCTTTCGTCCCGGCGTGATCGAAGCCACGGCACAGTTGGAGCGCTCCGGCCAGGTGGAACTCGCCGCCAAACGCCTTTATGACCGGGGCGAATCTCCAGGTATTGACGCGGCAGCCATCCACCTGCTGGACCAGATGCGGGAAATTCGGGAGCGATTCGAGAGCCTGGACCGGCTGCTCCAGGCGATAGATATACGCCATAGCCAATTTGTAGATTCGGCTGTGCGCACAGTAGAGTTGCAACTGTCAGCTAGCAGTACTACCAGCGGCCAGCTCCATACCATCCTGACCTACCTCTTACATGGGATAGTCCAGGGGGGGACCCAGTACTCCGTCCCTGTATCCGGGGAAGAAACCGATAATACGGACTCCGTAGCAGAGAATGAGAGCGGCCAAGAGGATGGAGAGGCTAAGGCTATCGAGGAGCGCCTGGTGAGTCTCTATGAGCTGGGGTTTATCGATCCCCAATCCCTGGCGCCGCCATCGAGGATACCGGTGCTTTTTGCGCCTGAAGTTATAGCGCCGCCGGTCCTCACCCCCGCAGAGATGGAAAGCGCGCGCCAAGGAACCTTACAGCAACTTAACCGGGCGGTGAGCCGCGAGCGGGTACGGCGCTTTGCGCTTAGATTGTTAGATGACCGGGAGACAGTATATGCTGCTGAGATTCCTTTGACCGGTCCCGAAGATCTACCCCTATTGATCTACCTGCGCTTCTACGGGGATGGCTCCTTAGGATATACGGTGGAGGAAAAAGGGGCAGATCGATGGATTGAAAGGGATGGAATCGGCTTCCGAGATTTTATGGTGCGCAAAGCCTGACGGGCCGGAGTTACCCATGGCATTGACCCAGTTTGCCCAAGAATATGACCAGTTGACACCCGGCGAGCAAGCCCAATTCGCCGAGGCTGTGCGACGCCTGTTGGCTGACGGTTTGATCTGGCGCGAAGATGAGAATGACCGCCGGATCTACGCTTTCCTCTCGCGGCGGCGCGAGCTGGTTGCCGATTATCTCCAGGTGGCCGGTTGGGAGCTGCGCTTTGAAGAGCGCCTCAATATCTTTCATGTGGTACACCGTGAACACGCCCACCGGCGCCGCCTCAACCGGGATACTACTATCTGGCTGCTGCTATTGCGCCTGATCTATGCCGAGAAGCGGGAAAGTATGTCCATCCAACTCACCCGGTACCCGGTGGTTGCTGTAGGGGAGGTGGCTGGCCGGTATGCGGCCTTCTTCCCCGGCCAGGTAGTGCGCAAGAAGACCAGCCTGGAAGAGGCGCTGCGCACGTTGCAAGCGCTGAAGCTGATTCGGGCCGCGGGCGGCGGCAGCTTGCACGCCGGAAATGGCGAGCAATTGATAGAACTGTTACCTGCCCTGGAGGTTGTGGTCCCGGCCGCAGATATCTCGGCGGTTGTGGACCAGCTTTCCCCCTATAACCGCAGCACAGCCGGTGAGGGCCTCGCAGAGTGAGAGCCTCACCGGGTGAGGGAGTAACTAAACAGCCATGCTCTCCTTGACCCAGATATTTTTACATAACTGGCATCGTTTCAGCCACCACGTCATTAGCGTGGAGGATAGCCTCTACCTGGCTGGGCACAATGGCTCGGGCAAATCCTCGGTGCTGGATGCCTTGCAAATGGTGCTGGTGGCAGATCTACACCAAGTGCGGTTTAACAGCTCGGCGCAAGACCGCTCGGCCCGCAACCTGGACAGTTATGTGCGGGGTAAGATAGGCGAGAGCCGCTGGCTGCGGCCGGGTAATACGGTCGCTTATATAGCGCTGGAATTCAGTGATAAACAGACTGGCAAGCAGACAACGCTAGGCGTCTGCATTGAGGCGGGAGAAGGGCGCACCCCAGAGCGTACCTACTTTATCCTGCCTGAACCGCTAGACCCCGGCCTGTTTGTGGTGGAGGGGCGCCCGCTGCCGCGGCGCGAGTTGAAACAGATGATGACGACAGCGCGCAACCACCGCGGGGCCCGCACGTATGACCAGATAACAGAATATCAGGCTGAGTTGCTCAACCGGCTAGGTGGGCTTCATGAACGCTTTAGGGATCTTTTTTTGCGGGCTCTAACCTTCCAGCCAATTCGCAATATCCGGGAGTTTGTGGAACAGTGGCTGCTGACCCCGCGGCCCCTGGATGTGGAAACTTTACAGAAGGTGGTGGACCGCCTGAGCAATCTGAGCAGCTCGGCGCAGGAAGTGGAAAACAAATTAGCCGCTTTGCAGGCCATTACAGCCAGGCAGGCTGAAATCCGCCGCTTGCAAGACTTGAATTACCAGTATATTGTCCTGGCAGCTTTGCTGCAGGTGGTGCAAGCCCAAAGCCGGATAGACGCTTACGAGCAGCGCTGCGATCGCTTGCAGCAACAGGTGCGCCGGGGACAGACCGAGATGGCTGATCTTAAGCTGGCGGTTCAGGGCTCTCAGGATGCCTTGTTAGAAGCCCAGTTGCGGCTGCGGGAATCCGGCGTGGTACGCCGCCGCGATGAGTTGCAGCGCCAGATTAGCGAGCTACAGGCCGAGGCCAGCGCCAGACGCAACCAGTGGCAGAGTATCCGGCGCGAGCTGCAACAAGAGGCGGAAATCCTGCGCCATTTGCTGCCCGCTACCGACCACCTACCTGGCCTGGAAGGGTCGGCAGCAGATATGCTCCGCTCCCTGTTGGACCATATTGCCGCATTATCTCCGCAGGAACCCCCTACTGCCGATTTAGCAGCGCAATTGGATGGCGTAATTCCTGCCCTGGAGGAATTCCTGACCAAGACCCAGGAGCATTACTTCAGGTTGCGGCAGGAAATTGAAAGCCTGCGGGAGCGGGGGAAGGTGCTAGAGCAGGAGCTGGCCCAGTTGCGCCACGAGTATACTCGTGATGGCGCCAGCGCCGCCAAGCAGCGCCTGACCTACCCGCAAACGACGGAACGGCTACGGGATCTGCTCATTCCACTAGTGGGCGCGCGGCCGCCCCTGCTCTGCGAGCTTTTGGAGATTCCTGATGAGCGCTGGCAAAATGCGGTCGAGGCGCTGCTGGGTCAGCGGCGTTTTACCATTATCCTGCAGCCCGGCTATTTTGATGCCGGTTTGCGCATCCTGGATGAAGCGCGCGCTCAGGAAAAGCTCTACGATGCCGGATTACTAGACATTGAGCGCATAAAAAACGATGGCCGCCCGGCCCAGGCGGAGTCGCTGGCGCTGCAGGTTACAGTAGCGTTGCCCGCATTGCGCCCTTATATCGATACGGTGTTGGGAGATATTATTATCTGCGATCACGTGAGCCAGCTCCGCAAATACCGCCGCTCTGTCACGCCGGAAGTGGTAGTGTATGGCGAGTGGACGGCGCGGGCTATTCCTCCCGCCCGCTACACCCCATGGTTTATTGGCAAGCGGGCGCAACGCTCCCAAATCGAAGTGCGGGAAAAAGAATTGGCCGGGATCGGCAACCGGCTGGCAGAATTGGCGCCGGCAGTGGCGCAGGTCGAGGGTCAGGTAGGCCGGTTGAAGCGCTGGCACCAATTGGCGCAATTGCGCCAGCGGCTGCAGGCTCCCCTGGATGAACGCCCGCTGCGGGAACTGATCGCGGAGCATACAGCCGAGCTCCAATCGTTGGACTTGAGTGGCGTACAAGGGCTGGAGCAAGAGGTGCAGCGTTTAAGTGGCCTGGTTTCCAGCCAGAGAGAGGCAGAGCGGCAGCGCCTTACCCAGGTCGTAGGGTGGGAAACGGAGTTGCGCAGCCAGCAAGGGGAGCTGATACTTGCCCGGCGGGAATTGGCCGAGCGGGAACAACAAGCCACACAAATGCGCGGCCGGTACCCGGAGGTAGTGGCAACTGTGGAAAACTTGCTCGCCCAGCGCATCCAAGGAGCTGTACGGGACGCACCCGCCGAGAACAGCCAGGATATCTCGCACAGCCCGCTGGATCTGGGCGAGGCGATTCGCAATACCGAAATCGCCGCCCGCAATTTTGAGACCCGCGCCATGAATGAACAGCGCCTGTTGGCGCAGGATGCCACCACCTATAATACCCTGTACCAATTTGCTGCCCGAGCTGCCGATCCCGCCGAGGGACGCTATGCCCAGGAAGCAGAACGACTCGGCGGCACGGAACTCCCCAAGTATAAGGAACAGATCGCCCAGGCACGCAGTGAGGCCGAAGAGGAGTTACGGGAACATGTGCTGCACCGGTTACGCGAACAGATACTGGGGGCCCGCCAGGAGTTGGAGCGCCTGAACGACACCCTGACCAGGCATGAATTCCACGGCGAGCGGTATCGTTTCAGATACCAACCGGCAGAAGAGGTACGGGAATTTTACGATTTGATCAACGATGCCCAGTTATTGGGAGCTGGCTCTCTCTTCGAAAGCCAGTTTTACCAGGATCACAAAATGACCTTTGACCGCTTTTATGAATTACTAACCCGTGCCCCCCGCAGCGAAAGCGAGCACCTGGAGCAGGAGCAGCTTACGGACTACCGCCGCTACCTGCATTACGATATTGAGGTTACCCACCCCGACGGCAGAACCTCCCGCCTGAGTCGGATCATGGACCAGACATCGGGTGGAGAGACTCAGACGCCTTTCTATTTGGCCATAGCCACGTCATTTGTACAGCTTTACCGCATCGACGAACGGAGCGGCCGGTCAACTATCCGGTTGGTGGTCTTCGATGAGGCTTTTTCTAAAATGGACCAGGACCGTATCGGCGCAACACTGGACCTGTTCCAACGCTTTAATCTCCAGGTTATCACCGCTACGCCGTTGGAGCGCTGTGAATACCTGGTGCCCAAAGTTTGTACCAGCTTGGTGCTCACCGCAGCCGGGGATACGGTGTTAGTCGAGCCATATCGCAACTACGCAGCGCGCCTGGAGGCAGCCGACCCGTTAGGAAAGAGCTATGCCGGATGAAATTCCTGGAAACTTTTCTGCGCAAAGCATCACCCCAATCGCCCTGCTGATCCTGCACACTTTGCTAGACCGGTACGAACAGCCGGAACGGCAGAAGGTGGTACGGGTGAGGCTAAATGCGACACAATATGGCGCTTACTTTTCCGGGCAGGATGTCGCGCCGCGCCGGGAAACAAACCGGGTGCTTCAGCACCTGGCGGAGCAGGGGTTAGTAAGGGTACACTGGCAAAAGTGGGAAGAAGGCAACTGGCTTGAGAAGGTAGATTTAGTCGACGCGCAGGTTGAAGGCGTATACCGCCTGTTACAGCGGACGCCGCAGCCGCTACGCGCCGGGGTCCTGCGGCGACTGCTCCAATCTCAAACGCCACAGGCTCCCTGGCACGGCGCTTTCCTATCCTGGGCGCTAAACCAGCTTAATACATACCGCTCCCCGGCGCCGCTCATTCTGGAAGATACGGCGGGCGAGCAGGCCGGCATCTGGAACAGAGATTTGCTTTCGGCCCTGGATGCCCTGGCCCAACTCAGCGGTCCGACACTGGAACGCACCCTAAGTGTGCGGCTATTCGGCGATAGCAAGCGGTTGGAAGTATGTCGCCGGGCGCTGTTGGGCATCCTGCGCAGACACGCCCCGGATGGCGCAGAATACGGCGATGACGATTGGGCTCTGTTGCGCGCCTATCACCTGGACCGGGTGCCTGAATATATACCCCTGGCCGGACCCCTGGTGCTACAATTTCGTAGCGAAGCGCAGCAAACGCCTGTCTCCGGCTATGCGAGGCACATCTTGGATCTGTCCCCTTTTTCCCCCAGCCTGGCGCTCTCGGGGGCAATGTTGCGCGAAATCGCAGTGGTAGCCTGCAGCGCCATTGCCGTAATAACGGTGGAGAACAGCACCAGCTTCAGCGAGTTGTTGGCGGTACGACCGTTATCTTTGCTAGCACTCTATACAGCCGGCTTCGCCAGCCCGGCAGTGGTTAGTTTACTGCAGGAGGTGCGGCGGCTCCAGCCGGCGTTGCCCTTCTATCATTGGGGTGACGTGGACGTGGGAGGATTGCGGATTTTGGCCCACCTGCGCCACCATCTAGGTCCCTTTTCTGTTAGACCCCTGGCAATGGATAGCGCTACCCTAATGGCCCAGGCCGCACACACCCAGCCTCTGAGCGACGCTGAACGGGTGGCGTTGGCGCAGTTGGAAAACCACCCGGCACTGGCAGATTGCGCCGGTATCATCAAGCATCTGCTGCTTACCGGCCGGAAGCTAGAGCAAGAGGCAGTGGCGGCAGAATGGGCGATCGGGCAGATGACTCCTGGCTAAGACGGAGGGTGGCAACAAGCGGGGTTAATTGAGGAGCTCGCGCAAGCGATTGCTGCGGACGGACTGGCGCAGCTTGACCAGGGCGCTGGTTTCGAGTTGGCGCACGCGCTCACGCGTCAGATCAAAACGTTCACCTACTTCCTTTAGGGTATATTCCCGCCCATCTAATAAACCGTAGCGCATCATTAAGACCCGCGCCTCGCGCGTAGGAAGCGCCGCCAGCACCGTCTCAATTTCATCTACGATAATCTTCTGGCTGGTAGCCTCAGCGGGATCTGGCTCGGTGACGGAGGAGATATAGTCTTGCATCTCATAATCTCCATCTCTCTTCGGACTCTCCAGAGAGACGGGATGTAGCGAAATCTCTTGCATCCACCGTACCTGGGTTTCCGGAATTTCCAGGGCATGGGCCAGTTGATCGGCGGCCGCAGGGTGGCCCTGGGCCTGCTCCAACTCATGAGCCATCGTGTGCAATTTGCGCATCCGATCGTTCATATGGACCGGAAAGCGAATAGTGCGCCCCTGGTCAGCGATGGCCCGCGCCAGCGATTGGCGGATCCACCACGTGGCATAGGTGCTAAAGCGAAATCCCTTTTGGTAATCGAATTTCTCTACCGCCCGCATCAGCCCCAAGTTTCCCTCTTGAATCAGGTCTAGCAGCGGGACTCCTTGCCCCAGGTATCGCCGGGCCATGCTAATCACCAGGCGCGAATTAGCCTGAATCAGTTGGCGGCGGGCCTCATCCCCTTCCTGGACCTGGTTTTGGTACGCGGCTGCGGCCTCCACTGTGAGAGCACTTTGCAGCCGGCGCGAGGCAACTTCACCCCGAGAGATCAACTTTGCCAACCGCTGCTCATCCTCGGCTTTCAACAGGGGAATACGTCCTACTTCCTTGAAGTAGAGGGAGACAGCATCACTGGGACCTTCGGCTGAAGGTGACCCTTTACTAGTAATACCTTCTTCTTCCGTCATGGCTTCATCTTCCGTCATGGCTTCATCTTCCAAACGAATACCGTTATCTTCGAGCTGGATAATGACGTTTTGTAAGCGCTCAAGGTTGCCTTCACAAGCCGGTATTGCATCAATGATATCAGCGGTGGTTACAGATCCCTGCTGTCGTCCCAAGCGTATCAATGCCGCAAGAGCCATATCTACACCTCGCCTAAGGTTTATGATCTCTATCACACTTTAGAAGTAATTATATCATGATTTTCCTGGTTTGTCAATGGTTTGCACCATGTTTGCAGATAATTTGCAATGTTCGCAGGCGGCGGCGGTGAAACCTGATTTCGGAAACTGTGAACAGTTAAAGCTTGCAAATCAGGAATGCGTAAGGTCTATTATATCAGATGAATAGTTGTGAAAAATCTTACGAAGCAAATTACGAGCGAGGTGACCAATTTAGAAAATTGTTCAAGGATCCTTCACAGGAGAAGCGTTTATGCTCTTTTCCCTGCACCATCTTCGTGCATCTCCAGAATCATCTTGATACCGGCAAGATTTACCCCTTCCTCCATTAAGGCGATTACCTGTTGTAATCGCGCCACATCAAAATCGGAGTAGAGGCGTACGTTGCCTTCCGTGCGCGACGGGCCGACTAACCCAGCGCGTTCAATCGTGCGCAAGGTATGGGGGTATACCCCTACTAGCCGGGCTGCTACACTGATAACATATCTGGGAACGTATCGGTTGTTTTCAGCCATCATCCATCTCCTTTAGACTACCACAAATATTATAATATCTCTGCAAGAAATTGTCAAGGATATTTATAGAATCTATGACATATTCTATAAAATATTTATGTATGATTCTTGACAACACTTGGCTAAAGTGATATAATAAAACCGCACTAAGAGCGCGCGAGGAGATTATGGAATATAAAGATTACTATAAAATATTGGGCGTTAAGCGGGATGCTAGTGAGAAAGAAATAAAATCGGCCTATCGTAAGCTAGCGCGTAAGCATCACCCAGATGTAAATAAAGGTGATAAGGCTGCAACCGATAAATTTAAGGCAATTAACGAAGCTAACGAAGTCCTCGGCGACCCAGAAAAGCGAAAAAAATACGATCAATTTGGCGCAAACTGGGAAGCCTTTAGCCGCAGCGGGCAGCGCCCGGAGGACTTTAATTGGAATGCCTGGGGTAATCCCGGGAGCACAACGTATAGCTATACCACCGCGGAAAACATGGGAGATACCTTTGGCGGTGGTGATTTCTCCGACTTCTTCAATACGCTCTTCGGCGGTATGGGGCAAAGCGGGGCGCGGTCGCGAGGCTTCGCTGCCCGCCAGCCACGGATCCAGCCACAGAACGTAGAAGCGGCGGCAGAGATTAGCCTGGAAGAAGCTGCTAACGGTACCAAGCGCCTGGTGGATATGGGGGAGCGCCGTATCGAGGTAACCATTCCGGCAGGAGTACGCCAGGGTTCCCGGGTACGTATCAGCGGCGAAGGGCAGCAAGGGCCTGATGGCAGCCGCAGCGACCTTATCCTGATAGTGGAGCTCAAGCCCCACCCCAATTTCCGGGTGGAAGGGGGCAATCTGTACACAGCACAGGATGTAGATCTGTATAACGCTATATTGGGCGGCGAGATCCGCATTCCGACGCTAAAAGGCTCGGTGATGTTGAAGATTCCGGCTGAGACCCAGAATGGCAAGAGCTTCCGGCTACGCGGGCTGGGACTGCCGGCGCTGCGCAGCGGGGAAAACCCTGGGGATCTGTATGCTCAAGTGCAGGTACATCTACCCGAAAACTTGACGGAGGAGGAACTTGAGCTTTTCAAGAAGTTGGCCGACATACGCCAACGGGTTCCTGCTTAATACGGCAACGGTACCACCATTGGTTTGCGGCTTGTTGTGCGGTCCACCTACGGCCAGTCCAAGAAGGCCGTGCCAGGGAGGCTTAGGAAATGCAGGATGGGCATACGATAAGTAACGAACCTTGCTATGTAATCAGCATAGCAGCGCGGTTGGTAGATGTCCATCCCCAAACCTTGCGAAATTATGAGCGACTGGGGCTAATAAATCCGGCGCGATCGGATGGGAATTTGCGACTTTACTCTGAGCGCGATCTGCAACGGCTACGGCAGATCGTGCATTTGACAGGGGATTTGGGGGTTAACCTGGCCGGCGTAGAGTTGATTTTGCAATTACAGAGTCAATTGGATAAGCTAAGACAAGATTTTGAGAAACACGGTCTTGATGGTCAAAATCTTGAACAAAAAGAGATCGCAATACCAATATAAGGAGCATCTGATGGATACGCGCATCGGAAAAATCTTCGTCACAGACCAGATGGATAATATTATCGCATCCAGCATTCAGGAACAATTCTATAACTATAATCCCCTGCGAGTATCCGGCTCGGCTATAGATGTAGAAGTGCAGGGCGGGGAAGTAACCTTGACCGGGAATGTCCGCAGCCGGGTGATGCGTGCGGTAGCGGAGAAGATCGCCCGTAATACCCACGGGGTCCGCTCGGTGAAAAATAAGAGCTTCAGCGATACAGAGATTGAAGAAAAAGCAGCTGTCCGTGTGGCCATGGACCCACGCACAGATCTGATGACGGACCAGATCAAGCTGTCCACCTACATGGGCATGGTGGGTTTGGCCGGGGCAGTCGGCTCGCAAGGGATTAAGGATGCGGTGGGCCAGATGATTCTGGAGATCCCTGGCGTGCGCGAAGTAGTAAATGATTTAAAAGTAGAGGCATCCTTGTTGCGGAAAGGCGCCGATGCGAATGCAGGTCCTGTCGGGGTAGTTATGGGCGTCGGGGCCGAAGCCGAAACGCCAAAGGGGCCGCACCGCATCGAGGGCCGGCCGGTGAGCCCGAAGGGTAAAATCTCTGCGCCCTTGTCGACCGAACGGCGCGCGATGTTGTCGAAGTAGTGCACTATCAACCATGATTTGACTGTTGTGTTTTGGCAGGTGACAGGTGTGAAGTCATGTAGCTATGGCTACCCTATGCTTGGCAAATAGAAACGCAAATACCTGTTCCGGTTTCTGACCTTGCAAGAGTCGTTCATGGGCAGAGAGGATCAAAGCCTGAATGAGAGCC
>SHYO01000145.1 GCA_009692745.1 Chloroflexota bacterium | reverse complement strand
GTTGGAGGCGCCCAAGGAGGCGGAGCCATCCCGGATCTTTCCCGGTAGTTGTTCCCAGGCCCACCAGTCATTATTCGTATTCCAGCCTTCAACCTGGTGGGCGGCCGTCGCCGTGCCCCACAGAAAATCTGGTGGGAATTTCAGAAAATCAGTACCCATGAATTTTACCTCGCTATTAACGGGTCTGCTACGGATACATGCGTTCCAGCATCCGCGGGAAAGGGATAGTCTCCCGCACGTGGTCGAGGCCCCCAATCCAGGCCAGCGTTCGCTCCACACCCAATCCAAAGCCGGAATGGGGCACCGATCCATAGCGGCGCAAATCTAGATACCAGTCATAAGCTTCACGCGGCAAGTGGTGTTCCTGGATACGCTGTTCTAGCAATGCCAGGCTGGTCATACGCTGCCCCCCGCCTATTATTTCCCCATAGCCTTCCGGCGCCAGCAGGTCCACGGACAGACACGTCTGGGGGTTGGCTGGGTCAGGTTCCATATAGAAAGCTTTCATCCCGGTGGGATAATGATGCACAAAAACCGGGCGGTCAAATTCTTCCGAAATGGCTGCTTCGTGGGGTGCGCCAAAGTCCTCTCCCCAGGGGAAATCGGTAAAGCCTTTTTTGTGCAGCAAGGCCACCGCATCGTCATAATGCAGCCGGGGAAAAGGTGGCAGCACCCGTTGCAGGTGGGTTATATCGCGCTCTATAATCTCTAATTCCCGCGCTCTTTCTTGCACTACCATCCGGACAATGTAGCCGACGAATTGCTCTTCGATCTCCATGATGTCTTCCAGTGTAGCGAAGGCCACTTCCGGTTCCACCATCCAGAATTCTGTCAGGTGGCGGCGGGTTTTGGATTTCTCGGCTCTGAAAGTCGGTCCAAAACAATAAACCTTGCCGAAGGCGAAGATATTGGCTTCGTTATACAGTTGTCCGCTCTGGGTCAGGTAAGCCGGTTCCCCAAAATAATCCACGCCGAACAGGGTGGTAGTCCCTTCCACCGCGGCGGGCGTCAGGATTGGGGTATCCATCCCGATGAATCCGTGATTATCTAACCAATCCCGGATCGCCCGGATGATCGTCGCCCGTATGCGCAGGATCGCATGTTGGCGCTGGGAGCGGATCCACAGGTGCCGGTGCTCCATCAAGAAAGCCACCCCGTGTTCTTTGGGGGTAATCGGGTATTCCTCGGCGATATGCACCACCTGCAAATCCATTACATCCATTTCAAAGCCGCCGGGGGCGCGTTCGTCGGCCCGAATGGTACCGGTCAGGACCAGGGAAGACTCCTGGGTCAGACGGGTCGCTGCCTCAAAAGCTTCGGGGGAGACGGCTTTCTTAAACACCACCGCCTGGATGATGCCCGAGCCATCCCGTACCAATAGAAATTGTAGGCGACCTTTATCGGTTTTATTATGAAGCCAACCTTTGATAATTACTTCCTGTCCGGCATGCTCAGCAACATTTTCGACTCTGACGTAAGGAGCCACAGTTACACCCTTCCTTTAATGGTAATTTCTATCACCCTACCCGGTGTTTCTCAGTCCGGCAGCGATGCCATTGATGCTCAACAAGATAGTATCCAGAATGCGCTGCCGTTCCGCCTGTTTTTCGGCTTCATCGACTGCCTCGTGGTCTGCATCAATCGGTGGTAGTTGCCGCAACCGCTGCAATAATCCTACCTGGATATAACTCAAGGGATCCACATAAGGATTCCGCAGCCGGATGGAGAGCTTCAAAACCGGCTGATTGTCCATCAGATCTTTCTGGCCGATGACCTGGTTGATGGCCCATTCAGTATAGTGAAACTCCGCCTTGATTAAATCAAAGATTTCCTGAGATCGACCTGGGGATTTCACTAATCCGGCATAATGTTTGGCGATGGGCAAATCGGCCTTGCCCATCGCCATCTGTGCATTATCCAGAGTGGCCTGGAAAAAGGGCCACAAGAGGTACATTTCATGTAGTTCTGCCTGGTGTGCAGCGTCTGCCTTGATATAATCCCCTAAGCCGGTACCCAACCCATACCAGCCGGGCAGGTTATGGCGGCTCTGCATCCAGGCGAAAACCCAGGGAATCGCGCGCAGATCCTCAATGCGCCGAGTAGGTTTGCGGCGGGCCGGCCGGGAACCGATAGTCAACTGGCTAACCTCCTCAATAGGGGTGGCCTCATAGAAATAGTCCAAGAAGCCAGGATGCTCATAGACCAGTTGGCGATAAGCTTTGAGGGAGCGCTCAGCTAACTCGGCCATAATGGCCTGCCAGCGGGCCAACTGCGGTGGCTCGCGCCCTGGCAAACTGGAATTAATCACGGCATGGATGACTTGCTCCATGTGCCGGTGGGCAATCTCTGGACTGCCGTACCTGTCCGAGATGACCTCTCCCTGTTCCGTCAACTTCAAGCGACCGTTTAACGTGCCGGCAGGTTGTGCCCGAATGGCCCTGTTGGCCGGTCCACCGCCCCGGCCGACACTTCCGCCTCGGCCGTGGAAGATGAGAAGCTGGATATTCTCGCGATTCGCTACCTCTGCCAGTCCAATTTGGGCCTGGTAGAGGGCCCAGTTTGCTGCCAGGTACCCGCCATCTTTCGAGCTATCGGAATAGCCGATCATCACTTGTTGCCGCTCACCCCGGTGCGCCAGATGAACCCGGTAAGCTTCGCACTGGAGCAGGGTGTGCAGGAATTCCTGAGCAGCGGCCAGGTCCTCCACGCTTTCCAAGAGTGGGACGAAATCCAGGGTGTGTGTATTGGCGTCTTCCGGGTGGGTAGCGGCCAGCCCATACTCTCGCGCCAGCCATACAATTTGGAGCAGATCGCTTACCTGGTGCGTCGTGCTGATGATATACGAATCTATCGCCTGCGGATCAATACGCTCCAACCCATCTCTTACGGTAGCCAGTACGTGTAATAACTCCTCGGTCTCAGGGGTGAGCTGATTTACCGCCCCTCTGTCCGGTAGTCCTATAGGCGGTTCACGCAAAAGTCGTTGCCACAGCTCCAACCGATCCTGGGCGGCGAGGTTTTGATAATCGGGGCAAATGCCTTCTGATTTTAAAATTTCATGTAAGGCGCTGGTATGTACGTCGCTGTGCTGCCGGATATCCAGCGTTGCCAGGTGGAAGCCGAAGATGTCTAGCTGGCGATACAGTATCTGCAACTGCCCTTCCGCCAGCCATGCACCTTTATTCGCCACCAGGCTGCGCTGCATCAACGCCAACTCTGCCAGGAATTCCCTGCTGTTTTGGTAAATACCCGGCCAACCACGGCGGCTAACTCTGGCACTGGTATTGTAGCGCCGCGTACGCCGCAATCTGTGCCGGATAAAACCCAGCTTCCAGCGGTATGGCTCGAAAGGGTAAAGCTCTTTCAGATGGTGGGCCATTGCCGGAAATTGGGCCGCGTCTGCCGCCAGAGAAGCCTCCAATTCGGACGAAATGCCAATCTGGCGCAGGGAGATGCTCAGGTGTTGCTGCAAGTCCTCAATGCTACGCAGGTAGAGGCGCAGGGCTATATCTTTCTGTAAGTGCATCGCCTTAGCGGTGGTTTCTGCGGTAACATAGGGATTTCCATCCCGGTCCCCGCCTATCCAGGAGCCAAAGGTCAGAAATGACGGCACTGTAAATTGCTCTGCCGGGTACACCTCGTGTAGAGCTTGCTCTATTTCGGCATATAACTGAGGTAGAATCCTGAAGAGGCTATATTCGAAATAATACAGACCATTGATCACTTCTTCCAGGACGGTAGGCCGGCGCGGGTGGGTTTCGTCGGTCTGCCAGAGGGCCAGCACCAGCTCGCGAATCGCCTCGCGCTGATTTTGCCGCTCCCGCGGTAACAGGTCCTGTAATTCTAGATTGTACAGGATTGATCCGATCTGGCGTAACTTGCGTAATACGGTACGCCGTTTGGCTTCGGTCGGGTGGGCGGTAAACACCAGGCGAATAGCCAGCCCCTGGAGCAGCTTTTGCACCTCTGCCCCCGAAAGCCCCCGGTCACGTAACCATCCTACCACCTCCAAGATGGATTCACGCCGTGGGCGCGGATATTCTTGCTTTTCGCGGCTGCGCAAAATCCGCAGGCGGTGGTGTTCCTCTGCCAGGTTTACCAATTGAAAGTACTTGGTGAAGGCTTTCAGAATGGGGAACGCCGAGGTGCTATCCAATCCCGCTGTCAAAGAGAGTAACTCTGTCTCACTGGCCTCCTGCCCGCTGCGCACAGCTTTCGTCAAAGCCCGGATACTCTCCTCCAACTCAAATATCTGGGGGCCCTCCTGCGAAATAATCACTTCCCCCAGCACATCCCCCAGTAGATGTATATCCTGACTCAGAGCTTCCTGGCTCTCATGTTCAGCCCGTTTTACGGTAATTTCCATATCCTGTATGCATTCCAATCCGGCGCCTAAGGATGCGTGAGTGGTTATTTGAGATCACGATTATTATCGTGGTTGCCGCCAATTATACATGAGGGGCCGCAGTACGCCAATAGGGACCATACCTATCTAACCATCCCCTAAAACGAGAAAGACCGGGATGCTTCGATGTAGTTGCCCAGACTACACCGACCCGGATCTTTCTCGTGGAGGTTTATTGATTTATCGTGACTACAGTATACTCGGCAGGCGTCAGCCAGGCGTCAGCGCAGAATTAAGCTCAGAGAGATTTTTCAATTTGCCTGAAAAAAATCGCCCCTGCCGCGAAGGCAAGGGCGAGGAGGCGGAGAGGGGGGGATTTGAACCCCCGAGGCTGTTACACCTACACGATTTCCAGTCGTGCGCACTAGGCCGGACTATGCGACCTCTCCATGCAGCGGAGGGGGTGGGATTTGAACCCACGAGGGTGTTACCCTACCCGTTTTCGAGACGGGCGCACTAGACCGAGCTATGCGACCCCTCCTGACAGAGCATATTATACCATAGGATAAACACCTGTGCAAAGGATCGCTTGCACTTCAAGAACCCCACAGGTCTTTGCCCGGCTGGAGCCACGGTTAGGGCGCAACAAAGCCATCGTGGCGGTGGCTCGCAAGCTGCTGATCGCCGTCTGGCATGTATGGCACGACCAAACGGCGGACCGGTTCGCCGACGACACCCAAGTGGCCTGCTCCATGTTCGCCCTGGCCTACCGGCTGCGGGTGTGGAACCTGCCCGATGGACAGAGTGCGCTGAGTTTCACTCGCAACCAGATGGACCGGCTGGTGTATACGCCGGGTAATTCCTGTTTCCCGTTCAACCAGGTAATCGTCGAGGAGCAACTGCCAGTTGCTGCTTAACGGGATAGGGTTCATCCGTGTTCTCCCCCATTCTGGCCTGCGACGAATTGAAAAGCGTAGATATTGGATTCCAACAGATGAAATCGCAGGCGAATGGGTTTATTCCATAGGGAGCGCACATCGGCAGAACCGTTCCGGGAGACGGTGTGCCAGATTTTTTCCGGTAGACCGTGGATCGGGTCACATTCTGTCAACGAGAAACCTGGATAGGCTTTTAGCAAAGGGTCCAGGATTTCTACCCTGACCAGGCCGTAACTACAGTCGGCATTTATCCTCAACTGATCTCCCTCGAAGACAAACTGCCTGGTAGTTGCCCGGCCGGCTTCGTATACCGGTTTGATTTCCGCCCAGCCGTCTTCGCGCAACACTAAACCGGCAACCGCATTGTGCAGGTTTCTGTCGTTTTCCGGCAGCCGCGGATCTTCCGCACCATACTTCGCAATCAGGGCCAAATGCTCCTGCGATGCGCGGTCTTCCTCTTCTGGAGCGGATATGACGTCCGCTGTGATGCGTTGTTTATGGGGCTGGGCCGTGTAGGGGATGACCATCTTCCCGCCGTGTACCAGGATACCGGCAGCAGAATGGCAGGCGTAGCCATAATCCTGGCTGCCTGGAGGGCCATTGTCTGCCCAGGGCTTATATCCATCGGCGCGAATAAACTGGCGACCGTCCCGGCTGGTGTACAAAGCCATTTTGGTGTGAAACTGGTCGTGAAAATTGATGGTATCTTTTACCACCCGGCGGTGGGGTTCACTATGAGCTTCAGCCAGGACGCCAATATACAGCCCGCCTGTTTTCCGCACCGACATATCGTGAAATTCGACATGCGGCGGCACATTGGGATCTCTTTCGGCAGCGAGAATAGCCTCCTTTGGCGACCAATTAATAAAATCGGTGCTCTCCTGCCGCCCGATCATGCGCCGGTGGCTGAGATTGCTGAAGCCGTGAGAGTACTGACTATAGGCTACCCACTTTTGCAGCGCATCATCCCAAAGAACGCGCACCTGATGATGGTGCCGGTAGGGTGTGCTCTCGCTAATCACCTGCCAGTGGATGCCATCGGCAGATGCAGCCACCCTGGAGATGAATTTCGCTTTTTGGCGGCGGGCTTCACTTTCAGGATAATAGACCATCAGGAATTTGTGTTGCGGGTTGCGGCGACCCGCAGGGTCGCTTGGATCGTGGTTTAACACGACGGCCGCCAGGCTGACATCCGGGTGGACGATGTTGGTCTTTGTATGTTCATTAAAAGGCAGGCAATCATCCCGTAAGGGCTTCTCCCAGTGCAGGGCGTCGTCCGATTCGGCATAACACAGAACCTGTGCCCGGTCCATGTGCCCGGGGTTGTTGTTCAAAGCCTGGCGGTACCACATTTTAAACTTATGATCCTGCGGATCGTAAAGCGCTCCGGCGACTATGGCGGTAAAAGACTGTTGCTCCCAGGGCAACCCGGTCCACGGTAGCAGGGGAGGGCCGGCTTTAGCGGGTCTGACGATCACCCGCTCCACGCCGTCGAAATCATCGAGAATGAAGTTGTCAAGAAAGAGCTGTTTTGCCGTGCCGATATGGATAAACGGTATATCGTATTCCGGATCAAAATACGGATAATGTTGAGGGTCAGGTGCGCGTTGGCCTGAGAGGGTCTCGGCGATCCTGAGTTGTACATCCAACGGTTCGGTAGGGTTTTGCCTCTCAGCCACCGTCATAGCTCATTGATCCTCAAACTGGAATGCGTAGAGGCTGGCCTGGTGCAAATCGAAACGCAGACGGCAGGGTTTGTTCCACAAGTTGCGCACATCGGCATTCCCCTGCCAGTGTGCGGTATGCCATATCTGCTGCCGGTTATCCGAATAGACGGGATCACACTCGGCGGCAGAGAAACCGGGATAAGGTTGGAAATTGGGATCGAGGATCTCTACCTGCAGGTAGCCGCCATAACAATCGGCATTGACCTTTAGGGTATTTCCCTCAAAGACAAACTGCTTCGTGTAAACTCGACCGTGCTCATAGGCCGGCTTTAACTCCGCCCAGCCATCTTCCCGCAGTATCAGTACTCCAATCGAACGGTTTTGCCGGGGATACTGACCCAGGACTTGGCCCAGGTGCTCCCAGGCCATCCTGCCTTTCTCATAGGTTTGCTCCGGCACCAGCGGGGTTGGTGGTTTATAGTTTTTACCGTACCAATGCTGTTTGTCGGCGACCGCGTCGTAGGGAATATAGGTTTTGCCGTTGCAGATAAACTGGCCTGGCGCCGTAAAATTGGCAAAGCCGTAGTCCATGCTCCCGGGACGGCGGTTGTCCATCCAGGGGCCAGGGCCACCGACCCTCACCCACCGCTTGCCGTCGCGGCTGACCTGCAGGCTCTGGCGGGCGTGGGCGATGTCGCGCCAATTGGTCTCAGTGCGCACGTTCCAGACCGGCTCGGCCATGAATTCCGTGGCCAGGCCAATGTAGAGGCCGCCAATTTTGCGCACCGACATATCGTGGTACTCCAGGTCGGGAGGCAAATTAGGGTCCCAGTCGGCCGAAAGCACCACCTCCTTCGGCGACCAATGGATAAAATCCGGGCTCTCCTGCCGGCCGATTTGGCGCTTGCGATAGAGAAAATTCCAGTGATGGGAATACTGGCTGTAGGCTATCCACTGCTGGATAGCGTCATCCCAAATGACGCGGGGCGTGTGGTGGTGGCGCTCCAGAGTATCTTCGCTGCTGACTTTCCAGCGCCACCCATCCGGGGAGGCTGCTACCTGGGAGATAAAGCGCCGGCCTTTTTGCTTAGCCTGGGCCAGCGGGTTGTAGAGCATCAGAAATTTACGCTCCGGGTCACTACGATCATGGTTCAACACCACGGCGACGTGCGCAGTATCGCGCCAGACGATGTTGGTCTCGGCATGGTTCTCAAAGGGCACTCCCGCGGCTGATAACGGTTTCTCCCAATGAAGGCAGTCGGTGGATTCGGCGTAACATAGCACCTGTCCCTCGCTAAAGGGATCACCGGAGAGGGAGAGGATATACCAGATTTTATACTTACCATCCTCTGGATCATGCACAATGCCGCTGGGCATGATGTTCGGCACTTCCCGCGCTCTTTCTTCCCAGGGCAAATTCCCCACATCGATGATCGGCTTTTCCGGTCGCTCCGGAGTGGGGAAGACGCGGGTCACATCCTCCAGGTGATCCAGGATAAAATTGTCCAGGAAAAGCTGCTTATCCGTGCCGATGTGCAGGAAGGGAATGGCATATGCGGGAGGGAAGTAAGGGTAGGACTTTTCGTCCACCGGGCGTTTTCCGGCTAAGGTCTCAGCCATCCTCGATTGTACATCTAAAGCTTCGCTCGAGTGCTTTTTCTCGGGCATATCCATGAAGCAGAACGGTTCCTTTCTCTTGAAATCCTTACCAAACGTGTTGGGCTCTGCCCATCCAATAGACCACCAGCCAGTTGGCAGCCGCTTCAGGGGCGAACATATTGCTTAAACCGCTTAATTCTGGCGGGTTGTCATTATCGGCCCACCACCAGCGCAGGTGGTCTTCGTCAATCGTCAACAGAGTGCGTTGCGCCACCTGGTGAGCCTGGTCATCCAGGCCATGAGAGCGGGCAATCAGCGCCAGAATAGCCAGGTCGGTGGAGGCGGTAGCCCGGCCAGGGAAGGAAGTCGCCGACACCCACCGTCTTTCCATCTTACTGGAATCGGTAACACCGAGCTTGTCGGCCCCGGCGCGGTTAACCCATTGGCTCTTGCGGGGTGTAAAGGTACGCTTCTGGGCGTCATAAAGACCGGCGATCATCAAACCCCGTTCGTCAAGTCCCATTTGCGTTGCCTGCCAGTATTCCCGCATATGGCCCACCCAGTCTATTTCACCGGCAATTTCAGTCTTCAACCAGTAGTCGGCCAGGAAGCCGTAGTAAAAGGGGTTGTGATTTAGCTCGTAGGGGTTGGTAGGCCAGGGAAGGCGGCCGCTGTCGTTGATCTGGCGCACATATTTGAAGGCCGCGTCGCGAAAACGGGTTTCGCCGGTCATCTCATATGCGGCGTGGACGCAGGCCAGATATTTCATGGTGCTGGTATGGGCCGGGTCAACAATCCGCTGCAGGTGCCCGTGGTGGTTCATCACCCAGTTGCGCCGCAGGAAATAGTCGCCGTGCAACGCCATATTGTGCGTGGCCTCGGCTTTCTCTTCCGGCGTAGCCAGTTCCTGGGCAAACATAACATAAGGGAGCACGGGAATAGCCGCCTGGTCATAGCTGGTGGTGGCGCCCGCGCGCCCGCCGTGGGGTTTACCCAACAGACCCGGCTCGATTTCACGGCAAAGGCGGAAGATATTGTTCAGGTCGCGGAAGCATTTCCGCGCCGTGTCCAGGGCTTCCTGTTCCTGCGTCACCCGGTATCGTAAGATTTGTGACCAAAGGAAGGCTCCGGTGACCCACAGGGTGTTTTCGCCGTAGTACCATTCGGCCACCGTAGGCCGGGGTGTGAAGGGGCCCCATACGCCTTCAAAATTCTCCTCCAGGTACCAGTGTAGAGGAGCACCTTCCTGGAAGGGTTTGCGCGTGTCGAAGGGCAAAAAGGCGATAATCATCCCTCCCGGTCCGCAGGCTACATCCAGAATCTCCTGGCGAAAGCGGACCGCGCGTTGCGCCAAGAGTTCAGAAGTCTTCAATCTATCCGGAGTCTTCAATTCAGATTCCATGTCTAGAACGCCTCCTCGACGTAAAGGGCATAAATCTGGATGTCTTCGGGGCGCAAGCCACCTACATTGACCCGCAACCGTACCGGCGCATTTGTGGGGGCCACCAAGTCGCCGCTTTGCCAGCGGACCGGCTGCCTCAACCCCTCTTCCTGCAGAGGGATGCACTCGGCGCCGGTATACCCGGCGATTTGTTCAAAACGCTCATTGAGGACTTCTACCGTGACCTGGCTATATTGCGACAGGCCGCCTGCGTTCACAAAGACCCGGGCGGGCTTGCCTTCCAGGTTCAGGGGGGCGGAGATAAAATGGGCTTCGGCCGGGGAGCGCATTTTACTTCCTTTGAAAGGTTCAAAGTAACCCAGGCGATCCCGCTGCCAGGTCGCAACGCGCACACCATCCCGCCCGGACCATGAGCCATACCAGGTGAGGGTTTCGTCTCCGATATTCTCGAAACCCTGGCCCTGTTCCAGCGCCGGATACACACGCAATAAGTGATTGTCATCTGCCATGCCATCTTCCGAGGCCGCAATAATGCGGAAATCCGGCACCGGTTCCCGGTAGTGCAGGGCATCATTGCTCACCACGAATCCCAGGTCGATGGAAACCAGGCGCCGGTCGTTGGTGGGGTGGCCGTGCCACATGCCGTAGAAACCCATGATCACGTTGCCCCTGTTCCACAGACCGGCGCCCAGGTGGACTTGTTCGCCGGCATGGGATTCGTAGGTCACGGGCCGGGGAGGGATATTGCCCCGCATAAAGCCCAGGCAGTCTGCCAGGGTCCAATGTTCAAAGTCGTAGGAAACGAAGGTTTCCAGTTTGCGTGGTGGTCCAAAATGGCCGCCGCCGCTTTGGGCAGTGACATAGTATGCCCCGTTGAACTTAGTGATGCCCGACATTTCGCAGGAGAGGTCGTGAGGAGTGACCGGCAGTTCCGTCCAGCGCAGACCGTCGGGACTGATGGCCACGTTGAATTCAGCTCGCCCGCCGTGGGCCGGGTCCCGCCGGTGTGTCTCGAAAACTAGCTTGAAGCGGCGCTGTGGGTCTGAATCCTCGGAGTCGTAAAGCACTGTGGCAGCGACGATATCGATTCGCCCTTCCAGCAGGTCTACTGCATTATTATGGGTATTGCCATTATATTCTACCAGGCCCAGGTCGGGTTTTTCCCAGTGGCGGCCGTCCCTGCTCGTGGCGAAGCACAGGCGTTTTTTCTCGTCTTCTCCACCGCCCAGGTACCACATCATGAAGTCATTCCCTACCCGGCAAACTGCGCCATAGTAGGAAATCCATGCATGGTCCGGTGTTCCTACCGGCCCAACCGGCACCACAATCCTGGTGCCGCCCTCGGCGGTAGATTGGCGGCTGGCAAGCTGCAGCCGGACCCCCCGCTGGAAAGGGATGCTGTAATCATCAAAAGGGAAGAGCACTACTTCCTTTAGACTGAGGTTGGGACCACCGTTATAGATAATCATCTGGTTTATCTCCTTTCAGATGCTAGACGGCTGTTATCTGCGTGAATTGGAAAGCATACAGGCTGGCCTGGTGCAGGTGAAAACAGAGGCGTACCGGTTTGTTCCACAGCGCGCGCACATCGGCGCCATTCTGCCACCGGACAGTATACCATATCTGGTCGGGATAATCACTATATATGGGAAGGCACGCCTCTACCGAGAAACCCTCGTAGGGCTTGAAGTTGGGATCGAGTACTTCTACCTGGAAATAACCCCCGTAGGCATCTGCGTTGACGGCCAGAGCATCGCCCTCAAAGACAAACTGCTTGGTATATACCTTGCCATGCTCATACACCGGCTTCAGCTCGGCCCAGCCATCTTCCCGTAAGATCAGGGCGCTTACGCGCCGGATAGGCGATGCCAGGCGATGGGGCAGCTTTTGCCAGGCCTGCAATCCCGCCTTATAGCTGGTTTCAGGTACCAGGGGGCCGGGAAGATCGCGGCCGAACCAATGCTGTTTTTCCGGTTGGGCGCTGTGCAGGATATAAGATTTGCCATTATGGACCATCTGGCCGGCCACCGAGTGGTTAAGCTTGCCGTAGTCCATGCTGCCGGGTCCGCGGTTATTCACCCATGGCCCAGGCCCGCCTACCCTCTGCCATCGCTTGCCGTCCCGGCTGCTGTATAACGCCAGTGAGCAGTGGGCGTGATCCCGCCAGTTGGTGTCGTTGCGCACACACCAAAGCGGATCAGCTATAAATTCCGAGACGATGCCGATGTATTGGCCCCCTACCTTCCGCACCGACATGTCATGGAATTCCTGGTTGGGCGGCAGGTTAGGGTCCCAATCCGACGAAAGTACCACCTCTTTGGGCGACCAGTGGATAAAATCGGCGCTTTCCTGCCTGCCGATTTGACGGATGCGGTACAGTAAATTCCAGTGGTG
This sequence comes from Chloroflexota bacterium, assembly GCA_009692745.1. Lineage (GTDB taxonomy): Bacteria > Chloroflexota > Anaerolineae > Epilineales > SHYO01 > SHYO01. Next base: position 906 of record SHYO01000145.1, on the reverse strand, counting down.
AGAATATTGGCTGTAGGCCACCCATTTTTGAATTGCCTCGTCCCAGATGGCGCGGGACAGGTGATGATGGCGGTAGGGCGTATCTTCGCTGATGGTTGTCCAATGCAAGCCATCAGGAGATATTGCCACCGAAGACATCACCCGTTTTCCTTGCACCCGGGCTTTATCGCCGGGATTGTAGAGCAACAGATATTTGCGACCTGGGTCGCTTTGATCATGGTTGAGTACTAAAGCGATATGATGACCTGCATCCTGCAGTACGATATTGGTAGCGAGGTGATCTTGATAAGGGATGCAGGCATCGCTCAGCGGCTTTTCCCAGTGTACACCGTCGGTGGATTCCGCGTAGCAAAGTATCTGCCCCCGATCCCCATAGGGGTCATAGGTCAAGGACTCTACATACCACAATTTGAACTTGCTATCATCGGGGTCATACAGAGCTGCCTGGGCCAGAGGGCGCTGGTTCTGTTCCCAGGGTAATTCTGCGACTTTGAGGATGCTATCTGTAGGACGCTCAGGCGCGGGAAAGACACGCACGACGCCTTCCAGGTGATCAAGGATGAAGTTATCCAGAAAAAGCTGTTTTTCTGTGCCGATGTGCAGAAATGGCACCTTGTAATTTGGGGGGAAGTAGGGGTAAGTCCGCTCATCGACCGGTCGAGCTCCTTTTGCTGTTTCCTCGATAACCCGCTGTAGATCCAGGAGCTCGGTTGGGCTTTTGTGTTCTGGGATCTCCATATTTTGTTTCCTTTCCCTCAATCTCTACTTTCCGCTAAGTTAAGCTTTGCCGGGGTGGGCAACATGGTGTAAACTGGCTGTACTTTCGAATCCATGCTGGAGGGCCGATCCAATGAACGAACCTACTTGGCAGATGATGACGTTGCTGTGCAGTGTCGTGCGGTCCAC
>SHYO01000144.1 GCA_009692745.1 Chloroflexota bacterium | reverse complement strand
GGCGGTTGGTGGCGTGGTGGCAAGAACAGATAGAGGGACCAATCCGCCGGATACGCCTACCACGCTTCGCGACGCTGCTCAACAACGATCCAACTGCCGGCTTGCTTGGCGCAGGTTAGCACAGCCAGGTGAATTCGCCAGCAAAGTCTCCCAAGGGGGGTGGGCAGATATCGTTGCGCCTGGTAGGGTCGTTACAAGTACAGCCCCATAGCTGGCAGGAGCCAGGCCGGTTACAGCGTATCCGCGGGCTTTCCGCCGGTTCCCAGCTCCCCGCTCAGGTGGCAGAACGCCAGCGTGTGCGGGCCCTGGAATGGTTTAAGAGCAATGCCCAACCGGCTATGGCAGCCAATGTGCCGCTGGAAATCGAGGTAGCTTTGCCGGAGGCTCTCAGCCCCGGCTCCGTCCTCTTCCTGGTGGGCGAGTATGAGCGGGTGCGTACCGGCTTCAGCCATTTGGGAGAGCGGGGATTACCGGCCGAGCAGGTAGCGATCGCGGCCTGCCGGGATTTTGGGCAGCATCATGCGTCGGGTATGGCGATTGACCCGCACCTGGCAGATCAACTGCTGTTACCTATGGCTCTGGCGGGTGGCGATTCTCATTTCACGACGTCCAATATTACACAACATTGCCTCACCAATGCCTGGTTGATGCAACGCTTTCTACCGTTGCAGATCATTGTCGAAGGGCAACTGGGACAGAAGGGAATAATCCGCATTCATGTTTGAGTATGTTTTCTTAGGCACTTCTGCATCGGCGCCATCCATCAAGCGCAATTTGACCTCCAATCTGCTGATCCACACCGATCAACGGATTATGATCGATTGTGGTGAGGGTACCCAACGCCAGTTACTGCGCAGTGGGCTGGGTTTCAAGCGCCTCGACAAGATCTTCTTGACCCACGGTCACCTGGATCATATCCTGGGATTGGGGGGGATTGTCTCTACCTTTGCCCGTTGGGAGGCGATTTCCAACCTGCAAATCTATGCCGGGGCCTGGGCCCTGGCCCGGGTGCGCGATCTGCTGGAAGTCGTACTGCGTGGCGGCGAAGTCGAGATGCACCTGGATTATCGTGAATTAAAGCCAGGGCTGATTTTCCAGACCAAAGCTTTCGAGGTGCGCGCCTTTCCGGTAACCCACCGCGGCACGGACTGCTTTGGTTTTATTTTTGAGGAATATAGTCGCCGCCCCTTCCTGGCCGAGCAAGCCGATGCTTTGGGCGTACCCCAGGGTCCCGAACGGCGCTACCTGGTCTCCGGCGAGGCCATCACCCTGGCTGATGGGCGCATTATCACCCCCGATGAGGTGCTGGGACCGGTGGTCCAGGGCACCAAGCTGGTCCACGTGGGCGATGCCTCCCGCATCGATGACTTGCTGCCCTATGTGCGCGGCGCCGATGCCCTGGTGATTGAGGCCACCTATGCCGATGCCGACCAGGACTTCGCTTACCGTTACGGCCATCTCACCTCCTCAATGGCCGCCACCCTGGCGCGGGAAGCCCAGGTACACCAGCTCTTTTTGACCCACATCTCCCGGCGCTATACCGGGCGGGAAATTGCCCAGGAGGCCAGGGCCATCTTTCCCAACACCATCCTGGCCGAGGATCTGGACCAGGTCCGTATCCAACACGAATAGGATTCCCTTTTATGCACCACCTCAAAGAGTTCTTTCTGCTGGACCCAACTGTTGTTTATCTGAATCATGGCTCTTACGGCGCTACCCCTCGGCCGGTCTTCGAGGTTTACCAGAATTGGCAGCGGCGCATGGAACGCCAACCCGTAGCGTTCCTGGGAGGAGAAATAACCGGCCACCTGCTCCATGCCCGCCGCGTGCTGGGAGACTATCTCAATGTGGAGCGGGACGAGCTGGTTTTTGTGCCCAATGCCACCTTCGGCGTTAATGTGGTAGCCCATTCCCTCTCCCTGGGGGCGGGGGATGAGGTGCTGGCGACCGATCATGAATATGGCTCCTGCGAAAATGTCTGGAAATTCCTCAGCCTGAAAACGGGGTTCCGCTATATCCGGCAGCCTATCCGTCTGCCGGTGAGCTCCGTGGCCGGCATTGTAGATCAGTTCTGGCAGGGTGTGACGCCCCGTACCAGGGTTATTTATCTTAGCCATATCACCTCCCCCACAGCGCTCTGCCTGCCCGTGGCCGAGATCTGTGCCCGGGCCCGCGCCGCCGGCATCTTGACGGTAGTGGATGGCGCACATGCGCTGGGGCAGATCCCCCTGGACTTGGCCGCCTTAGGGGCGGATTTTTACACCGGCAATGCCCATAAATGGCTGTCCAGCCCCAAGGGTTCCGCCTTTCTCTACGCCCGGCGCGATAAACAGTCCTTAATCCAGCCTTTGGTGGTGGGTTGGGGATGGAAGGAGGGAGCGGAGGGCGCTACCGGGTCACCTTTCATTGATTACCTGCAATGGCTGGGGACCAACGATTTTTCGGCTTACCTATCGGTCCCGGCTGCCATTGCCTTTCAGGCCGAACATGACTGGCTCGCCGTACGCCAGGCATGTCATGAACTGGCCACTCAGGCAGTGCATCGGATTTGCAACCTCACCGGCCTGCCATCCATTTACCCGCAAGATGCCGGCTTCTACCACCAAATGGCCGTGGCGCCCTTGCCGCCCAACATCGACTTAGGCCGTCTCAAAGCCGCCCTGATCGATCAATACCGGGTGGAGATTCCCTGTATCTCTTGGCAGGGGCGGCAGTTTATCCGTATTTCCGTTCAGGGCTATAATACTCAGGAAGATATTGATGCCTTACTCCTGGCCTTGCAAGCTCTGCTCTAGTCCGTACGGTTTCCAACCGCACCTACTAGAACCTGGACAAATAGATTTGTAGGTGCGGTTTCCAACCGCACGCAGTTTATTTTAGGAAGGAGTTGCGTGCCCATACCGCCCTTAATTCAGGAGGAAGCCTTCCAAAAGGCGATCAACGTCAGCGATGACCAGATTGACCTGGCGTATGCCGTGTTGCTGTTTGCCCTGGACGAGTTCCCCGATCTGGATATCCCAGCTTACGTGGCGCAACTGGATCTGCTGGCGAATCAGGTGCGTCGCAGCCTGCCGGACCATGCTTCCGGCAAGGATACGCTGGGGACGTTGAACCGGGTCTTATTCCGGGAGTTGAATTTCTCCGGCAACCTGGCGAACTACTATGATCCCGAAAACAGCTATCTGAACCGCGTATTGGAGCGGCGCATGGGGATACCCATTAGCCTATCCGTGGTATACCTGGAAGTGGGCCGGCGTTTGGGCATACCGTTGGTGGGCGTCGGGCTGCCAGGCCATTTTGTGGTGCAGTACCTGGCCGAACCCGTCCCCCTCTATATAGATCCCTTTGGCGAGGGCGCTCTCCTCAGCCGCCAGGATTGCCAGGATATAATTACGCGAGTATATGGGCAGAAGGTTTTCGCGGATGATGCCTGGTTTCAGCCGCAGACCAAGCGGCAGATCCTGGCCCGCATGTTGCACAATCTCAAAGCTATCTACCTGCAGCGCCAGGACCTGGCGCGGGTGCTCCAGATCCAGAGCCGCTTGCTGATCGTAAATCCCGCAGATGCCGCCGCGGTGCGGGATATGGGTCTGATTTGTGCCCAGGTAGGCGAGCGGCAGATGGCAGTGATTTATCTACAACGTTACCTGGCGCTGGCGCCTCAGGCGCCGGATGCGGCGCGGGTTCAACAGTTGATAGAGGACCTGATTACCCAAATGGTACGCTGGAACTAACTATGGCCGTAGATAAGCCAAAACGCAATTTGACCCGCAAACCGGCCGTCCCCCTAGCGCCAGAGCTGGCGCCTTGTCTCACCGCCAGCATTTCCGACCTGGACCCCCTGGCGTTGGCGCGCTACCGCGCCGAGCTGGCTGAACGGCGCCCTTCCTCCTCCCTGCAGCAGCTCGATGATCGTGAATTATTGCAGAAGATCGGCGCTATCGTGCCAGCGGAAGGGGAGATCTATCCCTCCCTGGCGGGCATGCTCTTCTTCGCCCGGGAGCCGCAAGAGTTCTATCCTTCCTTGATGGTGACCTTGCTGCATTTTTCCGGCACCTCGGTCGCGCCTGCTGGAGAGGACCAGCCGCTCTTCCTGGATAACCGCGAATTTCACGGCCGGCTCCCTGAAATGTTGCAGGCCACGCGCGCCGGTTTGATGGCTATGCTGGGGCGGAAAGCGGTGATGCAGGGTTTCCGCCGCACCGATGTGTTGGAATACCCGGAGATTACCCTCCGTGAAGCCCTGGTCAATGCCCTGGTCCATCGCGATTACAGCCGCACAGGATCGTATATCCAGGTGCGCCTGTTTGCCGACAGGCTGGAATTCCAAAGTCCCGGTGGATTGCCGGAGGGCTTGACGGTGGAGAACCTGACCTATGAGCAGTATACGCGCAACCCGCATATCATGCGCTTGATGGAAGATTATGGCTACGTGGAACGGCGCGGTGTAGGCATCGATGCCATTATCCAGGCGATGCAGAGCGCCGGTCTGCCGCCGCCCACCTTCGAAGACCGCCAGACCTCCTTCTGGGTCACATTGCGCAGCACCACCATGCGCCGCGCCCCCGAATTTACCCGCATGGGCCTCAACGAGCGTCAGGTGGAAGCCCTGGACACCCTCCAACAGCAGGGGCGCCTCACCAATCGCGAGTACCAGGATAAGTTTGCCGTTTCGGAGCGTACTGCCCTCTATGACTTGACGGAGCTGGTGGATAAGGGGTTGATCCTGCCGGTGAGCAGTGGCCGCGGCCGCCATTACATTTTGCGGGATTAATGCGGCTTTGCGGCTTTATTGCGGGATAATTGCGGCTTTATTGCGGGATTCCGTAATCAGAACATATGTTCTATGAAAAAGATTAATAAAGTGGAGGTGGCCGCTATGCACATTGGCATCGGCTCGCGGTTGGAGTTATTTGTCGATCACTATTTGATAGATAGATTAGACGGCGCACGCCTGAAACTGCATCCTCCTACCCGCCGGGAAATCGCCATTCAGGTCGAATACCCCTGGGAAGGGAACAGTTGCGGCTATGTGACGGTCATGAAAGATCACGACTTGTTCCGCATGTACTACCGGGGGAAGTCCGGTAATTCCCGTGATGGCAGCGACGACGAGACGACCTGCTACGCCGAAAGCACAGACGGCGTCCAATGGACCAAACCCATGCTGGGATTGGTGGAGATCGACGGCTCGCGCCAGAACAACGCCGTCCTGGGCCAGGAATCCGCCCCCATCCCCCACAACTTCACCCCCTTCATCGATACCCGGCCCGGTGTGCCGCAGGCGGAAAGGTACAAGGCCCTGGGGGGCCTCTTCGTCACCTCTAATCCCAGGACCACCGGCGGCTTGTTGGGTTTGGTGTCGGCGGATGGCCTGCACTGGCGTAGAATCCAAGAACAGGCGGTGATCAGCCACGCGCATCATCCCCAGCCGACGGACACTTCGGCCAGTTGCGCCTTCTGGTCTGAGCGTGAAGGGCAATACGTGTGTTACCTGCGCACCTGGCAAGGCGAGGGTGAGCCCATTCATCCCGGCTGGCCAGGAAACATCCGCTGGATTGGCCGCACCACCTCGCCAGATTTTCTGAACTGGACCAAAGTGACGCCTGTGGTGTTCCACCAGGATGGCGTACCGGCCCCGGCGGAACACCTGTACACCAACCAGATTCACCCCTATGTGCGTGCGCCTCACATTTATATCGGTTTCCCCCGGAGATTCATGCCCACGCGCAAAGTCGTGCCGGAGCACGTAAATATGGGGGTGAGTGATGGCGTGTTCATCAGCAGCCGCGACGGAGTTACCTGGGACCGGACCTTCCTGGAAGCCTTCATCCGGCCCGGCCGGGATCGCCAGAACTGGACCGACCGGAACAACACCGCCGCCTGGGGCGTCCACCAGACCGGACCCGACGAGCTTTCTATCTACTGGGCCGAACATTTCCGCCACCCGACGGCTCGCGTACGGCGCGGCACGCTGCGGCTGGACGGCTTCGCCTCGGTCAACGCCGGGTATGCAGGCGGGGAGCTGATCACCAGGCCGCTGCAGTTCACCGGAAAGGCGTTGGTCATTAACTATGCCACTTCCGCTGCCGGCAGCCTGCGCGTGGAGCTGCAGAGCGAAACCGGCGCGCCCCTACCCGGCTATCGACTGGAGGATTGCCCGGAAATCTATGGCGACGAGATCGAGCGCGTCGTCGCCTGGCAATCCGGTGCGGATGTAGGCCACCTGGCTGCCCGGCCGGTGCGGCTGCGCTTCGTGCTCAAGGATGCAGATTTGTATTCCATCCAGTTCAGAGAATAATTCTGGGAGCGCTCCCGCACTCGGTTCGGGCAGCGTCCCGCTCGCATGCAGCAGTAGGTGCGGTATGGTACCGCACGTCTTGCTCACCAGGCAAAAACGTGTAGTTTGCGAGGACACCAGCCCTAATGCCTTGACAGACGGCGGCATTACGGCTAGAATCTAAGTCAGTCAAATCTATATCTTTGTCTGCCCCCGTAGCTCAATGGATAGAGCACCAGTCTTCGGAACTGGTTGTTGCAGGTTCGAGCCCTGCCGGGGGTATAACCCCTATATGCAGTATCTCGCCTTTGGTTTTGCCCCTGTATGTCGTGCTAACGACAGGGGGCGAAAATGGCACAGAATTCCAGACATCAAGTTCTTTCATCTTTACAAGTATTACCTTCCCACCCGCTGGATTTTTATTACCGTGATTTCATCCTGGATGCTGAAGCCGCAAACCGGACCCCAGGCACAATTGTCTATTACCGGGAAAAATTAACGGTTTTCCTGGACTTCCTGAAGCGGCAAGGTATCACCGAACCCCAGGAAATTAAACCCTCTCACTTACGCGCATATCTGGCCGAATTGAGCAAGACCCACAATTCCGGCGGAGTGATGACGTTCTTTAGGACCATGCGCACCTTCTTACGCTTCCTGGTCAATCAGGAAGTATTAGAGACCAACCCGCTTGAGAAAATACGCGTTCCTAAAGTAGACCTGGAACCCCTGGAACCTGTCAACCTGGAACACTTGCAGGCCATGTTGGATACTTGCGATAAGTCCGAGATGGGCTTGCGTGATAAAGCAATCTTCCTGACCTTGTTGGATTCAGGTTGCCGGGCGCGGGAATTTGTGGCGCTGAATGTGGCTGATTTGGACTTGGCGACCGGGGCAATCACAATCCGCAAGTCTAAAAGCCGCAAGCCACGCATAACCTTCGCTGGCCGCAAGGCACGGCGGGCGATTGCGGCTTATTTGCGGCTGAGGGGCGATGTAAAACTAGATGACCCCCTATGGCTGGCCTACCATATGGTAGATGGAGATGGAGAGACTAACCGATTATCCTATGCCGGATTGCGCCAGCTTGTACGGCGGCGGGCACTAAAGGCAGGTGTACCCATGCCGGGGTTGCACGCTTTCCGGCGCGGTTTTGCTATCTTCTCTCTCAGGAGTGGCGCTGACCCGGTATCCATTTCCAGGATGTTAGGGCATGGTTCTTTAGGCGTAACTATGCGTTATTTGCGCCAACAGGCAGATGACCTGGCAAAGGTGCATCAGGAACATTCACCGGTTGGCCGGTTGAAGCTGTAGGGGGTGTGATATGGCAAAGTGTAGCGATTGCGGCGCGGAACTCTTGCAGGATTTGGGTGATGGTCTCTGCCAAGGGTGTTTCACTATCCGGGGCTTTCAGGCTTCTGTCAGGTTCCTGGAACGGCTGCGGGATGAAGACCCGGAAGCTTACGCGAAATCGCCCTTGAAGCTTTGGGAGCCGAGAAAACGCGCACGATGCCCCAGGACAAGCGAAACGGGCAAAGCCGCTATATCATGCCCTACAGACAGCGCAACATCAGCCAACCAAGAGCAAAGCCGCCAATGAGCAAGCAAGAAACGGCTATCTTTCCTGTGGTAGTGGGCACATTGGGGGCCGGTTCACTATCAGGCGTCGCTACCTGGGCGGCCCTGGTCTTACCTCAGCCCTGGGCATGGGCGGGCGGCGCGGTTGCCGTGGTATCTGGCCTCTGGACCGTTGCGGGTGCGCTTGCCATTGCCAGGCTATTATCATCTGTTGGACCTGCAACGCCTGACCCAGGCCCTGACCCTGAGCCACCACGGCCACGGTGGGAAGTGGTAGACGGCCAGGCCGGGGCGGTGGGTATGGAGATAGAGTTAATCCCAGGGTTGCGGGCGCCGCAGCCACAGCCCTTGCTAGTGCAGAAAGCCAATGTCAGCAGCCCGGAAGACTTGACGCGCTCTGATGTGCTCTTCTTGCTGTGGTGGATATACCGCCACCGTAGATGGTCCCGGCGGGCATTGAAGAGCCGTAGGACTGGCCCGATGCTGCCACGGACCGGAAAGCGGGTGACAGATTACCAGTACAAAGAGCTTATGCGGGTGCTGACCGAGGCGGAGATAGTCCAGGAACGGCGGGAGGCATTCACCGGCTATCTGTGTGTTCAGAAGCTGTCAGAGGCACTGCAGCTTTTCGGCTTTGACCCTGAAAAGGACTGGTCAGAACTGGCTGCCACTGTACCGCACTGCACTGCACTGGCACCGGTCCCACGATTTGTAGTTACAAGAGTGGTCGAAGAGTAGGGGATTACGCGCGGGCAATCGCGCCGGCGCGGCCAATATACAAAAAGCGGCCTGGAAGTGCTCGCAACACTCCCAGGCCCATATATCCCATGCACAGGAGGCGATGGGGACAGACAACCCCATTATATCGCTTTCCTGTGCATGGTTCAAGTTGAACAGGAGGCGATACTCATGCTATGTCCCATTTGTGGTCAAGAGACTGACGAGCTTCACGGACCGGGAATATGCGGCGATTGCTGGCAAGATGCAGGCGGGGACCTGGACGCGGCCACGGTTGCCTTAACCTTTACCCAGCATTATGAGAGCGCGGAGAGACAGTATCCGGGCGAACTGGATGATATGCCCTGGCCCGTGGCGGCCACCTGGTTGGACCTATCCATGCTTGCAGCGGTGCGGGGTTAGGTGCGCAATGGGCTATGTCTACATTCTACACTTTGACCGGAAGTATCAGCACTCACAACACTATGCCGGGTATACCAAAGACCTTGACCGGCGCCTGGCGCAACACCGGCGCGGCTGGAGCCTGGGGACACGCTATCTCCGAGCGGTGAAAGAGGCCGGGATAGGTTGGACGGTCGCCGTCGTATTCGATGCCGGCCGGGACCTGGAGCGCCAGATAAAGCGCTCGCACAACACGAGCCGCTATTGCCCATTATGCCAGGCAGAGCGGCGCCGGGCGCGAGTAGTGGTGCATAGTTTTGCGCAGGGCGCGGCCACGTGATAACATAATCTCCCAATGTTAAAACGCGCCAGGTGTTAGTAGCACCGTGGCGCGTATGGTCAGACCGTACAGGCGGCCTGACGTGCGGATTATTGCATATTGGGCCGCCTGCGTCAAGCTGACCGGGCGGCTTTTTTAATTATCCTTTGGGAGGGTGATATGGATGAAGAATACGAACAACACAAAAAACTTAAAGCAGAGCTAGGTATACCAGACGAGGCAGACTGTTTCCAGGTTAAAATCCCCTGGCAACATTTTGGAAAGGGTTGGTTGGGCTATTGGCTGCAGTGCTTCGGTCCTTTTGTTGATGTGCCCGCACCTGGCCCGTGGAAATACCTTCGCATACGCGGCAACTTGAACGAAGAAGATTTTGTGGTGCAATTTTGGCAACAACAAATTTACTATCTTGGTTTGCCAGTATATGGCGAAATTCTCTGGCATCCCGAAAGGGGTTATTACAGCACCAGTATCAAAGGACTTGAAAAGCTTTTTGGAACACCCGAGCTATATAATGCTATCCGAATTGCCTACAAGGGATTGAGGTTAATGGAAGGATGGATAAGGGGGGGAAGGCCAGTTGGGACGGGATATTACAAAAATGCTGAAGATTTTAGGGATAGTCTTTATCCGACCATCCGGGCTTTGCTGCAACAGGGTAAAAGCGCCACGCGGCAGGAAGTAGCCGAAATGTTGAATTGCGATGATAGCCAGTTAGGACGTTGGGTTAAAAATTTTCTGGGAATGAAATGGGTAGATGTTCGCCAGGAGGTCCAAAAAAACCCCTTGTAGTTTTTGTACTGTTTTTATCCTGTTGTGTCATGATAAACTATTCTCAAAAGGAGATATTCATGGCAAGAATTAAGCTTGACCTAGACCAAGAAGCGTATCAGCGGCTGGTTGAATTAGCAACGACAGAAAGACGGCCCATTACAATGCAAGCAGAAGTGATAATCAGGCGGGGGTTGGGGCTACCACTCTCTCGCGAAATTGGGGAGACAATTCCGCGCAAAACGAGGGAGGTGCAAACATGACGCTTAACAATGCGCGCGCCGGTGCTACGAACACCGGCGGGCGGCGGGAACAGAATCAAGACGGCGGGGCTAATCGCTCATCTTATGCTTATGATACAGCAAAACCAGGCGCCGGTCAAGTCGTTTATACCTCCCGTGGCCAGGTGGGGGGGCAGGTGGTTGGGGATACGCTGCATAAGCGCGTCCAGGGGAGTGAGCACCAGCTAAAGCGACCTCCTGCATGGTGTGTTGATGTGGCTATCCTGGCAGAGGCCGGGCGGCTGGGGGCCAGCAAGGTCAAGATTTTGGATACCGAGACCGAGACCACCTATCAGGCGGCTATCGGGGATTTCTTCCGCCAGGGCGTAGAGATTGACCGAGGGTTTGGCCTGCAACGGGCGCTGCCACTGGCGTATTTTGAAACCTACAAACGCGGGCAGCTACGGCCCACGCAGTTAACGCTGTTTTAAGGGATGTCCTATGAGTGACGAGATTCTACGAGCAGCGTTAATGTATGCTACTGACCGGGGATGGTGTGTTACACCGGTGAAGGGGAAAGTGCCTATTTTGGAGGGCTGGCAAAATAAGCGGCTGGGTGTCGAAGACCTCCCCGAACAGTTTAACAACGGCCAGAACTTGGGTGTTCTGACTGGCAATCCCTCAAAGAACCTGGCAGATGTGGACCTGGACGCCAGAGAGACCTTGCCCATTGCAGCCCGGTATCTTCCACAAACTGACCTCATGTTTGGCCGGCCGGGCAAGCAGAATTCCCACTGGCTTTACAATGTGGCAATCAAAACCAGGAAGTTTCAGGACCCGTTGAAGCCCGATAAAGACGAGCATCAAATGATTGTCGAAATCCGGTCTACTGGATGTCAGACGGTCTTTCCTCCCTCTGTCCATACGAGCGGCGAAAAAATAACTTTTAGTAAGAGCAGGGACCCGGCAAAGGTTGACGCCCAGGACCTGGAGAGCGCCGTTTCAAAGCTGGCAGCGGCGGCTTTGCTGGCCCGTTATTGGCCTGGCCAGGGAGCGCGCCAAAATGCCGCTATGGCCCTGGCTAGTGTTTTGTTAAAGGGCGGTTGGAAAGAGGACGATGCAACTTTTTTTATTCAGTCCGTAGCAATAGCGGCAGGTGATGAAGAGGCGGATATGAGACTGACCGCCGTCTCGTCTACTGCAAAAAGCTTGGAAGCGCCAGAAGAAAAAGAAATAACGGGCTGGCCTACGCTGGCCGGGCTGATTGATGAAAAGGTCCTCAAGAAGGTGCACCAGTGGTTAGGGGTGAAAGTCCAGAAAGCCACGAAACGGGTACAGAGTGACGGGCGGCCCAAAATAGATGCGGGTGAAAATGACCTGAAGGTGATAACCGGGGACGCCTGGCGGGTGCTGCAGCAAATGAATAACCCGGTTTATCTGTTCCGGTATGCGAGTATGGCGGCGCGGTTAGAGCGAAACGACCACGGGGCGCCGGTCTTGCGGGAATTGACTGTTGACCGGGTGCGCCATGAATTGGCGCGCGCGGCTTTGTGGGTGAAGGTTGAAGCAAAGGCCGGGGCAGAGGTAGAGCGGAAAGTCTTACCTCCCCTGCCAGTTTGTAAGGATGTGCTGGCCACGCCAGAGCCGCCTTTGCCCGTGTTGACGCGGGTGGTAGAGGCGCCGGTCTTTGCTCCTAATGGTGTCTTAACGACGGCGCCAGGCTATCATCCTGACGCGCGCGTGTATTATGCGCCTAATGGGTTAAACCTGGCCAGTGTACCAGAGAAGCCCACGGATTCAGATGTTGTGGCGGCTGTGGGCACAATCAATAATGACCTGCTGCATGATTTTCCTTTTGCTGATAAAAGTGATAAGACGGCGGCTGTGGGGTTAATGCTGCTTATCTTTGCCCGAGACCTGATAACAGGACCTACGCCCTTGCACCTGATAGAAGCGCCGGTACAGGGAAGCGGTAAGGGGCTCCTGGCCGATGTGTTCCTGTATCCGGCTTTGGGGCGCTGGTTGGCTGCTATGGCCCAGGCAAAAGACGGTGACGAGTGGCGCAAGCGGTTAACAGCAGCCCTGTTAGGGGGTGGCGCGGCGGTGCTCATTGACAATATCACCAACAACCTTGACAGCGGGGAACTAGCGGCGGCGCTGACGGCCTATACCTGGGGTGATAGGATTTTAGGAAAGTCTGAAAATGCACAGATTCAGGTTAGATGCGCCTGGATTGCCACGGCCAATAATCCCGCAATGAGCGGCGAGCTCGCGCGGCGCTCTATCCGTATCCGGTTGGACCCCAAACGAGATAAGCCCTGGGAGCGCACCGGCTTCACACATGAGGACCTGCGGGGATGGGTGATTGCCAACCGTGACGACCTGGTGTGGGCCTGCCTGGTGTTGGTACAAAACTGGATTGCCCAGGGGCGGCCACCGGGAAAGCACACTCTGGGGAGCTATGAGTCATGGGCGCGGGTGATAGGCGGTATCCTGGAAGCGGCTGGGGTATCCGGCTTTCTGGAAAACATGGGGACGTTCTACGAGAGTGCGGACCTGGAGGGAACCACCTGGCGGCGGTTTGTGGGGGCCTGGTATGCGCAATTCGGGGAGGAAGAAGTCAAAACCGGGGATTTGTATCTCCTGGCGCTGGAATGTGAATTACCGATGGGCCGGGGCGAAGAACGCTCTCAAAAGACTACCCTGGGGAAGGCCCTGGCCAGGCAACGGGACAGAGTTTGGGATAGCTACCAGGTGTTGGAAGGGGCTAAAAACCAGGGCGCACGCACTTTTGTGCTCAAAAAGACAGTGGTTAATTCGTGAACATCGTGAACATCGTGAACATCGTGAACATTTTCGACACTTACCTACGCGCGCGCCTGCGCGCACACACACACGCGCACACACACACGCGCACACACACACGCGCACACACACACGCGCACACACACACGCGCACACACACACGCGCACACA
>SHYO01000143.1 GCA_009692745.1 Chloroflexota bacterium | reverse complement strand
GGCTTGAGCGTCTCGGACGCTGAGATGGAGACGCTCAATTTGGAACGCCATGCCATCTGTCCCAATTGGAACTACATCATTCGCCCCCGTTCTGACGCCATGGCTACCCATCCGCCAAAACGGGAACTTATTTCTTGACGAGCCCTAAGTACACGTCGGCTTTCAAAACACCGACATAGGGGAGATTACGAAACATCTGGGCATAATCCAAGCCATATCCTACGACAAATTTATCCGGCAGATCGAAACCTTTATATTTGATCGGGATATCCACTAAACGACGCTGAGCTTTATTGAAAAGCACACAAACCTCCAGACTCGCCGGACTACGATAACGGAGGTTGCGCAATATGTAACCGAGAGTCAAACCTGTATCGACGATATCTTCGATAAAAAGCACATGTTTTCCCTCTATACCGCTGTCGAGATCTTTGATGATGCGTACGACACCAAGAGCCTGCGAGCCCGGCCCGTAGCGAGAGATGGCCATATAATCCACGGATAAGGGTAGATCTATGCATCGAATGAGGTCGGCCATGAACAAAGTCATACCCTTTAGCACACCGATGAGAAGCACATCCTTGCCGCGGTAATCGGACGTGATCTGAAGACCAATCTCGCGAATCCGGGCCTGAATGTGATCAGCGGGAAGCAAAATTTCCACAATGTCGGGGTGCATGAGATTAATTCTCCGGTTCTCGCTTGGCACGTTGTACCAATTCGTGTAATTTATTGAGAGCTTCCAAGGGAGTCAGGCTTTCCACATCCAAATCGGCCAATTCCTGGCGAAGAGGATCAGCACCAGGAAACAAGCTTAATTGCATCACCTGGCGGATACGTCGCTTGTTGGTCTGTAGGCCAGTATGTTTTTCTAATTCTTCCAGGATCTCATCAGCCCGGATGAGTACCTGGCGGGGAATGCCGGCTAAACGCGCCACGTGTATACCGTAGCTGCGATCAGCCGATCCGGGTAATATCTTATGTAAAAACACCACCCGCTCCCCTTCCTCCATCACCGCCACGTTATAATTATGTACCCGGGGCAAACCCTTCTCCAACTCGGTCAATTCATGGTAATGGGTAGCAAAAAGGGTACGCGCTTTGAGCCGCGGGTGGTTATGAATATATTCCAATACAGCACGAGCTATCGCCAAGCCATCATAAGTACTGGTACCCCGGCCGACTTCATCCAAAATAAGCAGGCTGCGACGACTACTTTGATGTAAAATTGCGGCTGTTTCAACCATTTCTACCATGAAAGTAGATTGCCCGGCCGAGAGTTCATCCTGGGCACCGATACGGGTGAATATGCGGTCTACCAGACCGATCTCTGCTTTTTCAGCAGGAACAAATGAACCTATTTGGGCCATTAAGACGATGAGGGCTGTTTGTCGCAGGTAGGTCGACTTACCGCTCATATTCGGGCCAGTTAGAATAATGATCTCCCCTGGTTGCATACCAATATCATTCGGCACAAACGGGAGATCTTTAAACGCCAACTCCACTACCGGATGGCGCCCGTTACTGATCTGTAATACGCACTCTTCTTGTAGTACAGGTCGTATATACCGGTTCCGCAAGGCTACATCGGCCAAGCTGGCATAAACATCTAATTCGGCCATATCACGAGCGGTAGATAGAATCCTGGGAGCGGCAGATCCTATTTGAGAGCAGATTTCGCGAAAAAGGCGGGTTTCAACTTCGATAATGCGCTCATCGGCGTTTAAGATGACCGCCTCATATTCTTTCAATTCGGGGGTGATATAGCGCTCAGCATTTGCTAGAGTTTGCTTACGGATGTAATTTTCAGGTACCCGATCCAGACCACTGCGGGAGATCTCCAGGTAATAGCCGAAAACCTTGTTATACCCCACTTTTAATACTTTACTGCCGGTGCGCTCACGCTCACGCTTTTCGAGACCTGCAATCCATTCTCGCGCGGAATGACTAGCTCGATGTATTTCGTCTAACTCCTGGGAAAATCCCGCGGTCATAATCCCTGGATTTCCTAAAGCGGCCGATGCTCCTGCTGAGATGGCTGCGTCGATTAATTCGGTTATTTCCAGGCAGCCATCCAGGGATAAGCTGCATAACGCCGTGGGTGGGTTCTCCAGCTCAGCCAGGATTGCTTTAAGTTGAGGGACAATCTGCAATCCACTACTTAGAGCCAGCAGATCTCTCGGACCGGCGATCCGCGCCAATACCCGGTTGATCAGGCGCTCTAGATCCGTGCTCTCTTTTAAGAGGCGACGGAGGGTGACGCGTATAGTGCTTTGATCGTATAGCACCTGCACCGCATCATGACGCGCAGTCACCTGGTCTATATCGACGAGGGGTCTATTAAGCCACTGGCGCAACAGGCGCCCCCCCATGGGAGACAGAGTTTCATCTAATACCCCCAATAAAGAGTCCCGCGAATGCCGGTTACCACGCAGCGGTTCTAATAATTCCAGATTACGCCGGGTGGCGGCATCTAACAGCATGTACCCGCCGGGGCTATATACCCGCAGGCTGGTCATCTGAGCCAGACTGCCTTTCTGGGTCTCCTGCAGATACTGCAATAAAGCCCCAGCCGCCTTTATCGTAGGTGGCTGACCCTGTAGGCCAAAGGCTTCGAGGGTTTGGACCTCAAAGTGCTCTAAAAGGGCACGACTGGCCGTTTCCAGATCAAAATGCCAGGCAGCATAAGGAGAGACGTGACTCCCACTAAAGATTGGGCTCCAGGCATCATTGTCGCTAATCGAAATATCGGGCATCAGAATTTCGGCAGGCTGCAAGCGGCCTACTTCTTCGGCCAGGTGATGAGGAATGTCTTCCCCTTCAATCAGAATGGCAGCAAACTCTCCTGTGGATACATCGGCATACGCCAAACCGGCGCGATCCGCTTGCGCCTCGCACCAGATCACAACGAGATAATTATTGCGTTTCTCGTCCAATAAACCGCCTTCGATGATGGTGCCTGGCGTAACTAACCGTACAACTTCCCGCGCCATCAACCCAGATTTGCCTGATTTATCCTCTACGTCATCATGAAGGCTCACCCGATCATCTATATGCGAGACATCCCCGGTCATCCCAGCGCGCTTAAAACTGCCTATATCTCCGATCTGCTCAGCAATCGCCACCTTATAACCCTGCTGAATCAGCCGGGAAATATAGCCATCGGCAGCATGATAGGGCACCCCGGCCATAGGGATGCTCTCGAGTTTGGAAATGGGACGGGCTGTTAACACAATATCACAAGCTCGCGCCACAACCTTTGCATCTTCGTCAAAGGTTTCGTAGAAATCACCCAGGCGAAAAAAAAGAATAGCGTCGGGGTATTGGCGTTTAATCTCCAGATACTGACGACGCATAGGGGTAGTCATGGGTATCTCCGGTTGCTAACCGTTAATAGTACATGAAACCAGGAGAATCAAACCTCCTGGTTATATTTAACTTATAGATTTTCCCAACAACGGGGATCCAGAAACCTGGTGTTACTATGGTTTTTGTTTATCGATTTCCTTATCCTCATCCGGGATGACATTATCCTTAAAATCCCGAATGGTTTTACCCAGGGCCCCCCCTATATTAGCCAGGCGTCCCGGCCCGAATACCAACAAAACAATCACTAATATGACGATCAATTCAAATGGTCCAAATCCTAACATAGGTTTTTCTCCTCACTAACCTCAATGTGATAGCCAAAGTATAGTCCAAGCATACTTCCCAGTCAATGTTGCAGACTGACATACCCTATTACTCCCGGTGGCTCTCAAACTTGATCGCAGGAGCAGAGATCGGTAGAATTCAAGGCAATATACGTGAGGTCAGAAATGAAGATTCACGCGCCCAGGTATTCGTATCTTCTAATTGTTGGAGGTTCAAAATGCCGTGGCGTAATAATAAGGCCATTTCTTTTCGGATGCTGGTGAGCAGCATATCGGGACCATCGGTGTTAAGGCTAAAGCGCACACCATGAGATAGAAAGGTTTGCAAAACAAATCTCATTTCATCTATATTGCGGATAGCACCCGTTTGCAGATTAGAGGAAGGGCAGATTTCCAGAACAGTGCCGGTCTCACGCAGGTATCCCATGAGATGCTCATCCCAAGCAGCCTTAACCCCGTGGCCTATGCGGTGGGGATGAAGATAATTCATAACTTCCCACATTTCATCCACGCCCGTTTCTTCACCGGTATGGATAGTTACACCGAGACCGGCTTTTTTGGCATCGGCAATCATGGGAGCAAGGGATTGAAAGCGGAAGCTATCGGTTTTGGGACCGGCGATGTCGATACCAACCACACCCCGCTCCCGGTACCGGATGGCCTTATCGACAATGATGGCATTCTGAGTCGCGGAAAAACCCCGGTCAAGGCAAAGAATCAATCCGGCTTGCACGGGATACTCTAACATCGCCCTGTCAAGGCCGCGAATAGAGGCCATAATTATGTGATCAAGATCTCGTTCGCCTCCCCGGTTACGCTTCATCGGGTTATAGCGCAGCTCGACCTGGACTACATTATTGCTACGGTAGCCTCCCCCAATTATCTCGTAGACACTACGCTCCATGGCAACTGGACTAGATTGGATCAACTCGGTCAGGTGGAATAATTTTAAATAATCGCTTAAAGTATGTATAACGCCTGCACGCACGGTAATCATGCGCTTAAAAGCCCAGTAATCTTTAGTCGGTAGGCGAATACCTTGCTCGTGAGCAATGCCCCACATGATAGCCGGGGATACTGATCCACCAACATGAATATGAAGCTCAACCAGAGGGTATTTTTTCGGCAAGAATTTCATTTAACACCTCAGATAAAGGACCGAGAGCACTGAAAAAAAGGAGAAAAATGGAAGAGAATGAGCAGGATCTCCTGGAAATGATCTCTGACCAGATCAATGAGATGGCGTCTGTCTTGCGAGTTTTAGTTAAGTTACTACTTGAAAAAGAGATTCTCACTAGAGATGAACTCGACGACTTGCTAGAACGCCAGAATCTTGAAGATTTGACCGGTTCCAGACCGCGCAACGATTAATGCGCCCATTTCTGCTGCACTCCTAAGAACGTAAGAGCAATTGTACATCGGCACAGAACTTTCTTCAACAGAGAAATACCGCTTGCATTCTAACAGAATTGGTGATATCCTGTATGAGAATGATCAAGTATACCGTGACCCCGCCCACACGGTTAGCAATAACTT
The DNA here is from genome assembly GCA_009692745.1 of Chloroflexota bacterium. Taxonomy (GTDB): domain Bacteria; phylum Chloroflexota; class Anaerolineae; order Epilineales; family SHYO01; genus SHYO01. The sequence goes on along the minus strand of SHYO01000143.1, from coordinate 8,205 downwards.
GAAACGTATCCATCCCGTATTAACCACGTTACTGTTTCAAGGTATTGCAAAGTTAATAGACGGTCGTACGCCCTCTCCTGGCATAATGGCATCGACCCGGAAGTTAAATGTCCCCACGCAAGGAGGAGGTTTTCATGAGATATCCGCGTCCACAAGCTATGAAGATTCGATCCTATCTACAACGTTTCTGGGTGTTCGGTTTTGTATCTCTGGTACTTGTACTAACCTCAATCTCGCTGGCTTGGGCTGCTGGTTTTCCGACCAGCAACCCCCAACCGCAGCAAACGAAACCCCCATCGGGAGAGTTTACCCTGAGCCTGACGCCGGCGCAGCAGGACGAAGGTTGGGTGATTAGCTCCGACTCTCGAAGTAATCAACTAGGAGCTGACAGCCTCTGGACAGGCATAACTTCCCTTGGAGCAATTCAACATGGGCTGATTCAGTTTGATTTATCGACCTTGCCCCCGGGAATAGTTATTGAGAAAGCTACTTTGGATCTGCTGGGACGGAGTATGTCCTACAGCAGTAATACGCCGCAGTCCTGGCGGCTCCGGCTTTTGGATAGCAGCGTAGATACCAATTGGCGCACGATCACTTATGCTACGGTGCATAACGCCGCTGTCGCCGCAACTATCCCTCCCATCTTGCATTCCTCAGACCTGGGTGATTGGGTGATAAATCAATTTGTGTTCCAGTCAGACCAATTTAGCTTGCTGACGGATCGCGCCGCTACAACCCACCGGATTTCCTTCCGGATGGACGGACCAACAGCATCATCAGGGGACCTGTTCCGCTGGGATGCAGGGTATGGCGATAATAGCTTGGGGCACCCACCCATGCTAACGATAACCTATCGGATGGAAGCTCCCACAGCCACACAGGGTGCATCAACTGTCACAGCCACGGCCACCCGACCCGTAGCCACCCCGACTCCCTGCAGTGGCACCACCCTGCTGGGGTGTTTGGGTAACAATGGCATCATCCGCGGTTACGTCTGGAATGATTTGAACGGCGATAGCCAACGCCAATCGATTGAACCGTTCGTAGCAGGGGCAACAGTAAGCCTGTATAATTCCAGTAACATCCTGATCGCTTCGAAGGTGACGGGGAATGATGGGGGATATGAGTTTAATGGGTTGTCACAATCAAGTTATACTGTGAAGCTCACCCCGCCGCCGGGATTCCCCAACATTACCACGGCTGCGACCCGAAGCATAGATCCGAGCGATTTCGTGTTCTGTTGTACCGTGGTATTGCGGTTTGGCGTGATGGGGGGACCGGTTCCGAGCGTCACCGTTTTTGGGGAAAGCCCGACACCGACACCAGCTCGCAGCCCCACCCCCATTCCTACCGTCGTCCTGCCTTTTGAGCATAGAACACGCAGTCAATTACCTTTCATCCAGACAGGTGGAGATTTTTCGATCGGGATAACTGTCCAGAACTTGGGGCGCAACGCAGGCAAAGCAATTTTATTAACCTGGTTACCGGATGTGAACTGTCCGCCTCAAAGTGCCGGACCCGCCCACGCATTCTGCAGTGGCCTGCTAAAACCCGGCTCGTCCTGGACATGGAGTAATTCCCAACTATTGGGTGGAGGTTTGCCCAATGGTACCTATTCCGGCATTGTCTATAGCCTTGATGCAGATAAAGCCGATCAGGCGTGTGATGAAGCCAAGGGCCCCTTAGGTTATACAGGTTGGCTTGATTGGGAGCACAAATGGGCCGGGTTTGGGCCGGATATGGCTGTGACGGTTCAACGGTGGGGAACTGATCCAGGGGGCAGTGGTCGCCAGGTTTCCAGTTCATATGAGGGAATATCGGAAAGTCAGGAAGGTAACCTTGATACTGTATTCGGAGGTTATAGCTACTTCGTCCCGCTTCTTTATAACGGAGTAAACAATCAGTACAGCCGCATCTGGATACATAACTCCGGGAATGAATGCTCATCAATTGAAATTTACTACTACCTCCAGAATGATTGTAGCAATCCGGTGATCGGACCCAGCGTTATTGTAGCCCCTGGCGTCTCAAAGCTGATTTCACCGGCGGATTTCCAGCTTCCTCCCGGTAGTGTCGGATGGGCACAAATTCGAGCGTCCCAACCTTTAGGTATCGTAGTCGATACATATGGTAACGGCACCCTATTAAGCTACCGGGGCTTGCCGGCCGATACTGCCCAGGGCTTAGTGACGTTGGGTGGCATGGTTAACCAGGGACCTTTGATATACCGGGAATTCAACGGGTGGGACACATTGGTCACTGTACAGAATCTGAGTAAAAGAAGCAAAGCTCGTGTGAAAGTCTACTTCCTGGACAATAACAATAGTATTATTACAACCCAGGTGGATTGGCTTTGCGAAGGTGGTCCCCATACATTTATCCTTCCCTTCTCCGATGTTCAATCAGGATTGTATGTGGGGAGCGTACGGATCGAATCCCAGGATTATTGGTCTCCCGGTGATCCGCCGGTAGAAGCGCCGAATATCCTATCGATTATCACTGTTCGCAATCCCCAGACAGGCCAGGGCTTCTCATACAATGCACTGGTAGATGTACCACCGGCCAACAGCAACACCATCATGGTGCCTTCTGTGCAACGCCAATGGCGGGACGCTACTGTGGCCGGCCGCACGTGGTCTACTGAGTTGGCTATTAAGAATCTGAATTCGAATCCCGGTATCACCTTCTTCCGCATCGACTTCTATGACCAGAATGGATATTTAACCAGCCTCTGTCGTTTGTTAAATCAGGGCCAGGTTATCTACGAAAAGCTGGATGATATCGCCAGCATTGGCCGCGGCTTTAGTGGATCGGCGGTTCTGCAAGTAACCAGTAGTACCCAGTCAGGTGGTGGGGCTTTGGGTGTAGTGACAGTGCAACATGGAACGGGAACTGGAGACGTCCTCATGGGGAGTCAGGGTTTCCCGATTTCACCGCAGCAATATCCATCGCCCCCGGCCCTTCTCTGCCCGCCTAGCTGATTGAGGACAAAGGAAGCAACTCTTACCCACAACAGAGGCCTGTACCTTGGATGTACAGGCCTCTTGCTATAAGCTCTTTGGCCGATACTTATTCTAGTTATTATCATAATAATTGACAATACGTAAAACTGGTCGTATAATGGGAATGGATATAGTTTTCGCGCAGTGGGAGGCTTATTATGATAAAGATGCATCGCCCATCTGACAACACATATTTCGGTAAAGATACTGATGAATTATCTCCCTCTTTTCCTTCGTTTGAATCAATCGAAGAAGAAATCCACCTACTAAAGCGCGCAAGCAAAGAGGTTGCTCGATATGGGGATTTGGAAGATATTGTCGATATTTACCTGAGAGAGGTTCAAAAAATCCCCCTCCTCAAACCCGAAGAAGAAGTAGAGCTGGCTCAAGCTATAGCAATCGGGCAGCATAGCGAGAGACAATTATCAACCGGACAACAGATATCCTCTGAAGAGCGATTTCAATTGCACCAACTCGTAGAGAGGGGTCACCGAGCGCAATCACGGCTGGTAGAAGCTAATTCGCGCCTGGTAGTCAGCATTGCAAAGCGCTATCGCGGAGCCGGTGTCCCAATGATGGATTTGATCCAGGAGGGATATTGGGGGTTGATTCGAGCGGCCGAAAAGTTCGATGGCAAACGCGGTCTGCGCTTCTCCACGTATGCTGTGTGGTGGGTTCGCCAAGCAGTAGCCCGCGCAGTTGCCGATCAGGGGCGAACGATCAGGTTACCTGTAGAGATCCACCAGCGCCTGCGCAAGATGCGTCAAATCTCCCAGCGCTTAACCCAGACATTGGGGCGCGAGGCATCTAACACAGAAATCGGAGCCGAATTGGGATTAGCCGACCAGGATGTGGCGAATCTGCGGAAATATTCTCAATCTCCCATGTCCTTGAACGATTTAACACGAGATGACGGCGAGCGGGATGATTCCTCCTGGGGAGAGACTCTATCAAATCCCGAAGAACCCCAACCCGATGATAGCTATGTGCGCCAAGAGCTGGCCGAAGAGCTGGCCCTGATTTTACAGAGCCTACCAGCCAGGGAGAGTCGGGTTCTGGAATTGCGCTACGGCTTGCAAGGCGAAAATCCACGTAAATTGGGAGAGGTGGGCGAACTTTTCGGTCTCACGCGTGAACGTATCCGGCAGATAGAAAATGAAGCCTTACAACGCTTAAGACGGCGCCATCGATACGACCGCTTACATGAATATACAGCCTGAAATGGAAGCGCTAGCCCATATTTGTTTCCAGGGCCGCAAATTTGCTTTGGGAGATGGTGGCTAGATTTTCCTCTACCCGTGGAGGCAAAGGACAGGATATTAAAGAAATTTTCAGCTTTACCTGGAGCATTGCTGAAAAATTTTCGATGGTTTGAGAAACGATCTGGGAAAAGTCGGCCTGGGAACCCAACAGTGTATCAAGTCCTATAGCAACCCTTCCCAGATCCTCAGTTGCCTGATTTTTTTCAGCCTGCGGGATATTAAGGCAGTTGGCGAGCGCTCCCGGTTCCCATCGAAGTAGTAACCCAGCCTGGAACAGTCCTCCGGCGCGACGCCTTACCTGGGACAGACCTAAGATTTTCCGTTTCCCTGCCACTATTTCGTACGGTGAAAGAGTCCCGTAACAAGCCAGGCTAAGGTGCTGCCATAATTCCGGTTCCTGATCCTGCAGGACCTTGTGCTGCAAGCGAGCCTCAGTCACAGTTACTAACCTGAGTGGCAATCTCCTTTTCTCTAGAGCATCTTCAGAAGTCGGCGCGGTGTTACTTCGCTCTAGATGTTGACTTTTTCCTCCAATAAATTCCGCCTGCAGTTGCACTAACGTCTCCAGCCATAACTGCCCTAACCACCGGTAACTTTCAGTCAGATCAGGAAGTAACAGAGGATGGTCATGCGGCAGAAAAATATCCAGGCCTAACATTGTATTATCAGCCCATACTGCAGCCCCACCCGAATTACGCCGGTATATTTGCAGTCCCAAGGTCCGGCAAGCTACCATATCGATGACATCTATACGTTGCCCGGCCCCCATAATCAAGGCGGGTGGATCGATCATATACCAGCGCAAACAAGGACCTGTGTTGCTCATGCTTGACTCAACCATGCAATAACTCGTCGCCAACTGTCTATCTGCAGGAGCAACTTGCCACGGCCACACCTGCCAGGTATTAAAATTTGTACTGAAATTGCTTTGAAGTTCCATAGAATTTTAAGAAAATATCTATATTTCCCTTATGAAAATCCCGGCTACAGAAGAGAATGTGATCTCCCCGTAAGTTTACCCGAAAATCCATCAGGATTATACTATAAGTTATCTTTGCTGCAACCCAATAAATCGACACTACAGCAGAAGAGGAGGCTTGTAATGATATTTACCCGCGATATCCTGGAAGACCTGGAAGACCGGAATTTAGCTCCATACGGCATTCGCAGCCGAAATTCCCGCGGCCGGATCTATCCCGACGACGAGCCAGGGTATCGAACCTCTTTTCAACGTGATCGTGATCGTATTCTACATACTACGGCCTTTCGCCGGCTGGAATATAAAACCCAGGTATTCGTAAATCACGAGGGTGACTACTATCGTACCCGGCTGACCCACACATTGGAAGTAGCCCAGATCGGTCGCACCCTGGCCAGATCCTTGGGCGCCAACGAAGATCTGGTGGAAACGGTGTGCCTGGCGCACGACATGGGCCATCCGCCCTTTGGCCACAGCGGAGAAGATTCTCTGAACCGTCTGATGAAAGAACATGGAGGCTTTGACCATAATAGGCAAACGCTGCGGATTGTCACTGCATTAGAGGAAAGGTACTCGGAATTTCCAGGATTGAATTTGACATACGAGGTGCGGGAGGGTATCGTAAAACATGAAACCGAGTATGACATTAGTGACGCCCAGGATTATGAGCCTGGTAAATGCGGTTCACTAGAAGCCCAAATCGCCAATGCTGCCGACGAACTGGCTTATACGGCCCACGACCTGGATGATGGATTACGGTCTGGGCTGATCACCCCACAGATGTTGGTTGAAATTGAGCTCTGGCGTGATCTACGACAAAGCATTGGTTGGGAAGAGGGGGATTACAGTGAAATAATCCGCCACCGTATTATCCGGCGCATGATCGGGATCTTCGTTTCAGATCAATTACACACTACCTCACAGCGACTACTCGACGCGAACGCCCAATCTCCTGAAGATGTGCAAACGTTGTCCTACAACGTGGTTGGCCATTCTGCAGAAATGGCCCGTAAGAATAGAGAGATGAAAGATTTTCTGTTCGCCAATGTTTATCGACACTTTAGGGTAGTACGTATGGCTGTGAAAGCTGACCGGATTATTACCGATCTTTTTAATGCCTTTGTCACCTATCCAGATCAGTTACCACTAAACACGCAACAGCGCTTGAAGAGCAACCAAGATTTTTATCGGGTGGTGTGTGATTATATTGCTGGGATGACTGATCGTTATGCCCTGGATGAGCATGAGCGCCTATACGCCCCTAATGTGAGGACTTAAGAAGGGAGTGGGCACCCCTTTTACTTGGTACTACACCCTACTCCGGTTTCTAGAAACTGATTTGGAGGCTCATATTCCCCAAAAAAAGAGGTGGTCAAAGACCACCTCTTTCGCTACAACACTCCTGATTTTAATACTCTAATAGCTTTGGCAATTCCTTCGCCTGGGCAACCCAATCCTGAACATTCTGTAATGTCGGTGGGCGCGTCACAATCTTCTTTTCCGCATTAACCGTCACAATCTTCTCGTGCAAGTTTTCAGGACGCCGGTTAGCCAATTCCTTGACTGTGTCTACCCCGACGACCTCTAACAGATCACCGTATACCCCACCGATGCCCTTGACCCGCGCCAGATCAGCCCGATTCGCCAGCTCCAAAAGATCTTTCGCGCTTGCGCCGGTAGATTTCGCCAACGTTTGCCGGCCGGCTGGCAATCGTGTTGCTTCGAGATATTGGTCACTATCTTTGATACCCTGCTCTTTCAACTTCGCTTCCAACTCGGACGTAATACCTTTTAATTCACTAATTTTCAGCGCCATTGCAATCTCCTTTTCTATACGCGATAATTTTGACTCACGCCCTCCACTACTTCTTACCGAGAATTCCTCCCAGTCCCTTTAGCATATCACTGGGGTTTTGGGTAGATCCTGTGCTTCCCAACACTCCATCGATTTGAGCAGCCAGCGGGGCAGGCAACTTTTCTTTCAGGTAGTTGATCACGGTATCGACTGCCGTCTTAGCCATCTCTTCGCTCATCCCGGTCTTCTGAGCAACCAGCGAAACTAATTCATTCATTATACACCTTTTTGAAATTTCTGATTTTGCTTACCTCGCTATTAATTCTGATGTGCAGTTGGGACAACGTGAAGCTTTTATCGGAATAATGGAGAGACAATATGGACATTCTTTAGTCGTCACAGCAACCGTGGTAGGTTTCGGCGCAGTTGATTGGTTAACCTGTCGTATGAGCAGGAAGATCACAAATGCCAGAATCACAAAGTTAATAATATTATTGATAAATAAACCATAGTTGATAGTGGCCGCTCCCGCGGCTTGAGCCGCTAACAGACTGGTAAGAGCCCTTGGACAAATTGATAAACAAGTCGCTGAAGTTTATCCCTCCAAGGAGCAATCCAATGGGGGGCATTATGATATTGTTGACCAGGGAAGTAACGACTTTCCCAAAAGCCGTGCCGAGAATAATAGACGTTATCGGAAATAGTAATACTGTGCGGCCTGGCAGACCTGCAGCAGGCACACTCTTGCTTAATCCCGATAAGGTCTAATACCGATTGCCAGATCCAACACACTTCCACGCATGACAAACTGCTTAAATTCATTAATCATCATATTCCCTTTCCATTTCCATTTTTGTTATTATAATAAACTTATCCTACTACTCACCATTCGCTGAAAATTTTGGTCAAATCACGAATTATGATACTCGTAATCGTTCAATTTGTAAACTCAAGCGGCAAAATCATGGACTCCATGCCCAACCAGCCTGCCATTATGTATACTTGCGCATCCCGCAACAGCATGATTGCTGCGTTTAGGCATTCAAGACCGTTTGAAACTCAAAGCACAAGTAAAGTGATGGGACGGAATCCCTATTTTTGCCCTCTACAAAGGACAAAGTGGGAGGAATAATTCATTTAAGGTCAAATTTTTTCAGCGAATGGTCA
>SHYO01000142.1 GCA_009692745.1 Chloroflexota bacterium | reverse complement strand
GGCTGGAGAGACATGCTGATCTCCTATGTGATCAACTACTTAACACGCAGGGTAAAATTTGTCAGGGAAAAACTCCGTCGTCCTCCCTATGATACCAGATTAACTCTGAATGACCACTTATGCCCGGCCGAATTCGCCAGCAAAGTCCTCGTAATAGGGCAAACGCGGCGCAAGGCCAAAGACCGTCTTTGCCAGGGGACAGGATAGATCCTCCACGCCAATAGCAATGTTCCAACCGTAGCGCCGTGCAATCGAGAATCCCTGACAGATAGCGGTTTGGAATCCCAGATCCTGGGCGGGGCGACGTACCTTCGGCGGCAAATCCTCGCCTTCAACTACCATCCTAATAGCAGTGGGGAAAGTCTGAGGCCGAATATGCTCATCAATTGCCTGCCTAAAACGTTGCAGGTCAGTGTTTTCATACAAGTCAGGCATTACCTTTCTCCTCTATCGATCTGAATTTGGTCTTCTACCTTCTTTGCCCAATCCTCGACTTTCACCTCAAAATCTCTCCCATTATGGCCGCATATCCCAGGGCAGCTCTTTGCAATTCTTCCAATAAGATATATTCATCAATCACATGGCAGCGGTTCTCATGCGACGGACCAAATCCAATCGTGGGAATCTGGGCTTCTCCAGCGCTATAAGCCGCGTTGGTACAAAACTGAAAAGCAGTGAGCCGTGGCGTGATGCCAACGCTTTGTAATCCCGCCTGAGCAGCACGCACCAGGGGATGATCCTCGGGCATGGTCCAGGCAGGGAACCATTTAGGCTGGCGCAACACCTGGTCCGTATATGTCTTGAATTCACAATCCACCAGATCTACCTGGGTGCCGGCAGCATCAGCCCGCTGGCACGCCTCCTGGAAGGCGGTTAAAACGCTTTCCCTGGTATCCTGGCTAACCAGACGCCGCTCATACGTGACACGACAACCGCTGGGCACAACAGATTGCGCCGGATAGGGATCGGAGATGATATCGGTCAATGCCAGCACCCCGCTTCCCAAAACAGGATCATCCGAAAGCGAGAGCGCCTCCACTTCACGGATGACTCTCATCATCTTATGAATGGCATTAATGCCGCGGGAGGGAGTGGAAGCATGAGCCGGTGCGCCTTTCGTTGTCAGGGCAAACTCAGCCCGCCCGCGTCCACCGCGCACCAACGTCAAATCCGATGGCTCACCGATGATCACAAAATCGGGATGCACCTGTTCCATAACCTGCTTTAGAGCAATACCTTCTATTATTTCCTCACACACGGAGGCTGAAATAACAATCTTGCCTGCCAACTTGGCACGATCCAGGCTGGCGGCGCCATAGATCGCTGCTGCCAGGCTGCCTTTCATATCTGAGGTGCCGCGGCCATACATGCGATCTGCCTTAATTTTACCGCTAAAAGGATCATCTTGCCAGGAATTACGCGGCGCAACGCCTATGGTATCCATATGGGCATCGAAGAGCACCGTCTTGCCAGGCTGTTGCCCTTGCCAAATACCAATGACATTACCCAAGGTATCGGTCCACACCTGGTCAAATCCCAGGAGCTGCATATGCTGGAACACAGCTTGGGCCACTTCTCCTTCCTGGCCAAAGAGACTGGGAATCCGGACCAATTGTTGGGTAAATGGAATTAAGCCTTGAATTTTGCCCTGGATTAAGCCTGCCACGTCTACACTCCCCCAGTTAACACAGGCAAAATTTTCTCGGGGTTGCACAGCCCTTCCGGGTCCAGCGCCTTTTTAATACGATGCATCAATGCCAGCTCTTCAGTGGTAAATTGCAATAACATATCCTCACGCTTCTCAATACCGACCCCGTGCTCACCGGTGATACTACCGCCGGCAGCAACGCATACCTTTTGGATCTCGGTGCTGGCGGCAAAAACCCTTTTGGTCTCTTCCGCATCCTGGGCGTCAAACATAATATTCGGGTGTAGATTGCCGTCCCCAGCGTGGAAAACGCTGGCAATTGTCACATGATACTTCTCGCCAATAGCGTAGACCTGGTCCAGTACATCAGGGAGACGCGTACGGGGCACAGTCCCATCGGCTATATAGACATTCGGGCGTAACTTGGCCAGAGAACCGAAGGCGCCGCGGCGGCCGCGCCATAGCAATTCCCGCTCGGCCTCACTCGTAGCCATACGTACCTCGCGGGCGCCGGAAGAGCGGCACAAGGCGCTAATATCCTGCATAACCCGCTGCTGCCCATCCTGCAACCCATCCGTCTCAATGAGCAAGACGGCCTCAGCATCCGTGGGATAGCCGGCTTTGACTACCTGCTCCACCACGCGAATCGTGTTGCGATCCATCATTTCGAGGGTAGCAGGGGTATATCCCTTAGCAATGATGGCCGAAACTGTTTCCGCGGCCTTGCGTAGATTGTCGAAAACCGCCAGCATGGTCATAGTATATTCCGGCAGAGAAATAATACGGGCCGTAATCTCAGTTACCAATCCCAGGGTACCTTCGGCGCCGACAATCAGCCCGGTTAAATCATAACCAGGGCTCTTAGACGCTTTGCCGCCAGTGCGCATCACCTGACCATCGGTGAGCACCACTTCCAACCCCACAATATGGTTGGTAGTCACCCCATATTTGAAACAGTGCGGACCGCCAGAATTTTCGGCCAGGTTACCGCCAATGGTAGATACTTTCTGGCTGGATGGGTCGGGGGCATAGGTATAACCGTAGGGCTGCAAAGCGTTTTTCAAGTCAAGATTGATGACACCTGGCTGTACCACGGCCCGGCGGTTAGGAATGTCAATGTCCAGTATCTTGTTCATCTTGGTAAAACTGACAACAAGACCATTCTTAGCCGGAATAGCGCCGCCGCTGAGCCCTGTACCGGCGCCACGCGCGACATACGGTACATTGGCCCGGCGGCACAGTTGTACCAATTCCACCACTTGCCCGGTGGTGCGCGGAAAAACAACGGCCCCCGGCAATTCGCGAAAGATGGTGCCGTCGTACTCGTAAACCAGCATCTCCGCCCGCGACGTAAGCAAGTCTTCCGGCTTAAAGATCCGGCCCAACTCTCTCATCCAGGTCGCTGTTTGCATCTATGCCTCCCTATACCTTGCGGTGCGCTTCAATTGGCTGCCGGTTGCCGATAGGCTCGATCCAGGATTTCTACTGGATGCATGACCCGCATAGATAATCCTTTTTGGCGCAATCCCGATTGGATCTGCAATGCACATCCCGGATTGGGACTGGCAACTACCTGGGCATGGGTGTCAATCACATGCCCCAGTTTGCGCTGCAGGATCTCCTGGGAAAGTTCCGGTTGTACCAGGTTATAAATACCGGCGCTGCCGCAGCAGTAGTCGGCTTCCACCATTTCAATTAACTCTAATCCCGGAATACTGCGCAGCACTTGGCGCGGCGCTTCCCGGATGTGTTGGGCATGGGCCAGGTGGCAAGCGTCCTGATAGGTCACTGTCCACTCCAATCGCCCCTGTGGCGGGACCAGGGGCAGATCTGCCAGGAATTCATTAATATCCTTGACCTTGGCGGCGAATTCCTCGGCCCTGGCGGCATACACCGGATCATCATGTAAGAGATGGTTGTACTCTTTCAGCATCGCGCCACAACCGGCAGCATTGATAATAATGGCATCTACGGCAGCGGCGGCAAAGGCATCCAGATTTTTGCGCGCCAGGTCACGCGCCAGGTCTGTCTCGCCGGAATGGGAATGCAAGGCGCCACAACAGACCTGCAACGGAGGCGCCATAACCTGGCACCCATTATGAGCCAGGACACGGGCTGTGGCGCGGTTAACATCAGCGAAGATTAGGCTCTGGATACAGCCTGAGAAAAGCGCCACGCGTCGTATTGGATATACCGGCGGGGGGGGCATCTCCTCAGGTTGGGGAAGGAAGAAATCTTTTGAGAGTTGGGGGAGCAGGGCTTCGGCGCTATCCAAATGGCCGGGGAGGCGCTGTAATATGCCACTCCAGCGTACCAGGGCCTGGAGACCGGAGCGCTGGTACAGGCGTAATATACCCCCTAACAGTCGCAACCGCGCCGGATATGGGAATATCTGGCCCAAGATGACAAAACGCAGCAGGCGCTCCTGGATCGAACGGCCATTACCAGCACTCCTGGTAATCTGGGAGCGGGTGTCTTCCATCAGATGGCTGAAATTTACTCCGGCGGGGCAAACGGTTTCGCAGTTACGGCACACTAGACAGCGGTCCATATGCAACGTAAAATCCGGGTCGTCCAGACTGAGCCGGCCATCTGCCACGGCCTTAATCAGGGCAATGCGTCCCCGTGGCGAATCCATCTCTTGCCCCAGCTCCCGATAGGTGGGGCAGGTGGGCAGACACATACCGCAGCGAATGCAATCTTTAATTTCAGCATAGACCGGCACATCCGGCCCGGTAAACCCTTTAATAGTCACTCTGAGCTCCTAAGTTAAATGAACAGTAAAATCCGGCGGGCCCAGACTTAAATGTTGCTTGCTGGTCTAGTTGACCAGCCCATACCGTCCAGGATTCAAACGTCCTGCCGGATCAAATACGCGCTTTATCTTGGCCATGACATTCAGGGAAGCGTCGCGGGGGCCCCACAGGTCAACCCGGGAACGCAAACGGGGAGGTACTTGTTCGACAATTAAGTGACCCTGAAGTGTGGCAGGCGTGGTACAGAATAGTCGTAATCGGTCTAAACCGGAGAGCAGCGCATCAGCGATACTATCCGGCTCGGCAGCATAGCGCTGCGTCAACCAGATATGAGCCGCGCCGCTACCCATTTGCGCTTGAAATCGCCTGCCCAGCCCTAAAGCTTCTACGAGAGCCTGACATTCGGCCAATACCGCCGGCAACGCTACAATCGGCACAGACACCCGGCAACGAATTTCCGCTCCGCTTATGGCATCCGCCTGTACCATATCTGCCGGATCATCTGACCGGCCCGGCCCGGCAGCTTCCCATACCAATTGTTGGTCGGCGCCTTCGACCTCTTTCACCGTGAAGCTGCTCAAGGCGTCACACCTGGACCTGAAGGCAGCCGCTTGCCGGTCGACAGCCTCCTGCATGCCCTCCACCCGCACCAGTAAGCCATATTGGTGCTCCAGGCCGCTGATGAGGTCCACGGCTACGGGTTCCAGATTCAAAGCAAGGATTTGCTCCGCTAGTTTAACGTAGGGAGCTAATATTTCCGGTCCTGTGATAACCAGCGTGCGTCCGGCTTCCGAAATCGGCGTCAGACGCAAGGTCACCTCCGTCACTACGGCCAGGGTGCCCAGGGAACCCACAATCAGCTTGGGGAGGTCATAACCCGCCACATTCTTTACCACCTTGCCCCCGGCTCTTATGACTGTGCCATCCGCTAAGACCAGGCGTGCCCCCAAGACCCAATCTCGCCAGGTACCGTATCCCAGGCGGCGGGCGCCATTGACATCCGTCACCACCAATCCACCGAGGGTAGAGCGGGCGTCGGCCGGATCTAACGGGATATACTGGTGATTTGCGCGCAGCAGGGTATTCAATTCGGCCCAGGTCATTCCCGCTTGCACAGTTATCGTGTAATTTTCAACGTCGTACTCAACCACGCCCCGCAACTTCTCTAAAGAGAGCGCCAAATCGTACTGGTCCGGCAGATTCCCTATCGATTGCTGCCGGCCTGCTCCCCAAGGGACCACAGACCAGTTTTGCGCCTGAGCCAGACGCATAATTTGCACTACATCCGCCGTAGATGCTGGATGAGCTACAAACTGCGGCTCGCGGTCTTCCAGGCGAAATAGTGAGCGCACAGCGGGATCTTGCGTAAGCGCCGCGGTAGAGTGCTCCACGGTCAGGGGTGAGGTCGCCATAGATCAACTCCAATTCCATGCTGATTACAGCTTGACAAAGGGCCGAAGGATAAACTTAAGAAGCTGAGTACTCTCAGCATTAGCTGTACTCAGCACGGGACTTACCAAAGGCCGCTGCCCTGCCCCCCATCTAATATCCGGGTAATTTCCGGCGCCCGGGCCGGATCCAGGCTGGCATAGGCGCGCAGCAGGCCAAAACACCCAGCCAACATCATGTCTCCGTGTGGTACGGCCTGATAGAGGGGCAAGCTGGCGCCTTGCAACAGTCCGCGGCGCGGCCCGGTAATAGCAAACACCTCTGGTGGTTCAGCAGAACGCTGTAAGACAATGGCGCCATGCCCCATATCATCAAACACTTCCTGATTGGTTATGACGCCCCCTGCCAGCCTGTGTAAATATGTCACCAGCTCCTGTTGGGTTAACTCACCGGTGTGATGCTCGAAAACCCCTATAACCTGTCCGGCAAACAGGTTGAAGGCCAGGGTATGGAAATTTCCCACATTCACCACCATGCTGGCTGCCGGGTGGCGTACAACGGGATCCTCCAACGCCCCCAAGATGGCTGCCGGCCCGGTATCCATCACCATAGCGGGAACAGCGGCCTGGGCCTGCGCGGTAGCTGCGACAGCTTGCAGACGGGTGAAACGAGCGGGAATTCGGCCGGCCCAAAAGCCAAAACCGCTTAGACCCTGCCCCAGACGCAGGCGCTCTTCCAAATAATCGAAGCGGAAGCGGCGGTCCGAGTATCCTGGCGGAGCATTGCCATGGTCAAAAACAGCTACCGCCAAGGCGTCCATGCTCATCTCGACGCCAAAAGCTGAAAATGCCTGCCGTATAGCGGGGATATCTAAATCTTGTAGCACAAGATGGCGCACGCGGGCGGCTAAGGCCGCAGCTTCATCCTCAGAGACCAGGATAACCCCTTGCGCGGCAACCTTTTCCAATTCATCATCGAAGGTGCGCGCTGCCTCGGATGTAGCATACACCCGAAAACCGGCACGCACGTGTTTTTCCATAGCCCAGGCACAGGGGCCGCCGCCCATGATAACGCCGGTAAGGAGTAGATCCTCACCAGCGGTGGTAGCCTGGCGGATTTGCCCGGCAATGCGAATCGTAGGTGATGGCATGACAAGTTTAAAGCAGTTTTCAATCTCATGTTGGCTATCGAACAGGAGAATATCCTGGGTGCCTGTGCCTATATCAACAGCTAAAATACGCATGAGATTACCTTACTGATTAGCGTCAAATTACCTATAAGACGGACAATGGGAATCAGAAGGATTCCATCAAATTGTCCAACAGCCATATTCACTGTATTCTCATCAACGATTATAGCACGGCTAGCAGGCAGGATCAAGGATTCTCTATTTAGCCTCTTGTTAGCCTCTTGAAAATTGCCTTGGTGGCGCAAATTGCAGGGAGGGAAAATGGACCAGCCCAGTTGTCAAGCAATATTATTCGACGTACAATCTAAGCTGATATGGGATGCAGATGGAGGGGATATGGCGAATGACCAGGCCAGGAAGTGGTTTGCACTGGCTCTGGCGGTAGGGATATTTGTGTCTGGATGCACGTCCCCTGAAATACCCACGGTGACGCCTGCGCCAACACCTGCCCTCACAGCAACGGCCGTAAGCACGGTGACAGTTCTACCAACACCAGCCCCGACGGCAACGGCCACAGCCCCCCCTATGCCCACTACCATGCCACCGCCCAGCGCCACATCTTCGGCAACACCTATTCCCGTCGTGGGGAAAAGCATACACGGGGGCGCCCAAGGAAATACCTGGCATTTGCGCGAGGTCAGAATTTTATCGGCTGCAGGACGCAGCCGGATTATTTTTGAGCTGGCAGAGCCCTACCCGGCAACTCCAGCTTTTACAGTAACCGAATTGAGCAATGTGCAAGTCATCGCACCACGCACCGCGGGCACGCCTGCGCAAGGCGAACCGGCTTTCCCAGCAGGGATATGGGGCGCCGCCCGGCTGGAGGTTACCTTAGAGCAAGTGTACCTGGAACGATCCGTCGCAGAGATGGGCCTGGACCGGCCTGTAACGAACGATCCCTTCGTGACCAGAATTGGCACAGTTGCCACAAATATTTCAGGCACACTGGGTATTGTGATCGGCCTGCAAGTCCCGGCAAACTTCGAGGTAACAGCACTACGCCAGCCCAACCAGCTAGTGATCGATATTCAATAGTACTTCACCAGTACTTCACCGTATTATCTGTGGTTAGAACCC
Source organism: Chloroflexota bacterium (assembly GCA_009692745.1). Taxonomy (GTDB): domain Bacteria; phylum Chloroflexota; class Anaerolineae; order Epilineales; family SHYO01; genus SHYO01. The sequence goes on along the minus strand of SHYO01000142.1, from coordinate 5,385 downwards.
GGAGCCCATGCTAAACGCGCAAAGCTTTGCCGAACGCATTATATCGAATGTTGAAAAAGTGATTGTAGGCAAACACGGTATCATCGAGATGTTGATGGTGGCCCTCTTATGCGAGGGACATGTCTTGTTGGAAGATGTGCCGGGGACAGGTAAAACCATGCTGGCGCGGGCCGTAGCGACCTCGCTAGGGGGCAGCTTCAAGCGACTGCAATGTACACCCGACCTGCTGCCCAATGATATTACCGGGGTAACGATTTTCAATCCGCAGGCCGCCCAATTTGAGTTTCGCGCCGGCCCGGCCTTCGTAAATATTTTACTGGCAGATGAAATTAACCGGGCTACACCCCGAACGCAATCCGCGCTGCTGGAAGCGATGCAAGAGCAGCAAGTGACGGTGGATGGCATCACCTATGCGCTGCCCCGGCCCTTTCTGGTGTTAGCTACCCAGAATCCCATCGAGTATGAAGGTACCTTCCCCTTACCGGAAGCCCAACTGGACCGCTTTCTGATGCGGCTCACCCTGGGATATCCGGAATTTCCCGATGAAGAGCAGATGTTGTTAAACTTACAGCGGCAGCACCCCATTAACCAGGTAAGCGAGGTGGTGGAAAGCCGGGTACTTTTGGACTTGCAGCGCCAAGTATGGGAGATTACGGTAGAAGAGAGTGTGCGCCGCTATATTTTGGAGCTGGTGCGCGCCAGCCGGGCACACCCTGATGTCCTGCTGGGCGCCAGCCCACGGGGCAGCCTGGCGCTCTTTAAGGACTTTGCTGGCGAATCCCGTTTTCCGTAGATAGGGCACCGGATTTCGCCGGATGTCACGCTTAGTGGGGACGTTCCCCACTCCGATTTTCGAGGGTTTTCGGCTCTAAAAACAGATATCTTGAATTCGCCAGCAAAGTCTTTAAGACCGGGCAGGCGCTAGCCGCACTACGGGGTAGGGATTATGTGATCCCCGATGACATAAAGCTCCTGGCGCCACTTACCCTAACGCATCGCATCATCCTCAAGCCTGAGGGGCAGTTGCGTGGCCGGACGGCGCGCACGGTGATGCAGGATATTTTAAGCGCCACCAAAGTTCCATTGGAAGATTGAGAGCTCGTGGCCAGCCAGATTCTGTTCTTACTTGTGTTGCTGGGCGTTGCCGCGCTTTACCGGGTAGATTTCTTTTTCTATATTCTCTACCTGATGTCAGGCAGTTATCTCCTATCCCGCTGGTGGAGCCGGCATAGCCTGGGGCGGCTGGCCTGTGAGAGGCAGCATCATAGCCATGCTTTCTTAGGCGAGCAGGTGCCTGTCACCCTGGTGCTCACCAACCGCAGCGCGCTGCCGATTCCCTGGGTGCGCATCCATGATAGCCTGCCGGTAGCCCTGAGTACCCCCAATTTCTATAGCATGGTGTTAAGCCTAGGCGGCCACGAAGAGCGCCAGCTAGCCTATAGCCTCTCTTGTAACCGGCGGGGACTCTACTTTCTAGGACCGTTGACAGCTACAGGCGGCGACATTTTCGGCTTTGAAGAGCGCAGCTTAACCCATGCGCAACAGGATACGCTGATCGTCTATCCTGAGATCGTGCCGCTAGAGCGGATGTCTTTGCCATCCCGCGCGCCGTATGTTACGATCTCCAGCCCGCGCCAAATCTTCGAGGACCCGGCGCGCATTAGCGGAGTACGGAATTACATGGCGGGCGATTCCTTACGCCGCATCCATTGGACGATCTCGGCACACCGGGGCGAATTGGTCATCAAGAAGTATCAACAGGCTATCGCGCAGGAAACGGCCATCTTTCTCGACCTGGACCAGGATCTGTATCATGAGCGGAGCTGGTATGTCGCGGTGGAGCAGGCGATTGTGATGGCTGCATCCCTGGCCAATTATGAGATCGGCCAGCGGCAACCGGTAGGATTGTATACCAATGGGCTGGACCCCCTGGCAGCGCAGCCCGGGGTGACGGCGCTGCCACCGCATAAGAGCCAGGCGCACTTGATGCGGTTGTTGGAAATCCTGGCGCGCATTGAAAGCCGGCCAGAACGTCCCACCCTGGCCAGATTGGTGCAGCAATTTTCGCCAGATTTATCCTGGGGCACGACGGTAGCCATCATCGCAGGTGAGCGAGCTGCACAGGTAGGGGAAATTTTGCTCAGCCAACAAAAGGCGGGCCTGGCGCCGGTGCTTTTCTTAGTGATTCCGCCGGGAGCGACAGCCCCGGTGGTGGCACATGCCCGCCTGTTGGGTGTGCCGGTATTCAGGGTATGGGAGAATAGGATGACAAGGTGAGGGGGTGGCGGGGTGAGGGGGTGATGTGAGATATGGATGATAAGATACGGCGCATGGGTTATCCGATAGCGGTGGTGGTTATGGTGGACGCCATCGGCAATAGCCTGGTGCAATTCGGGCAGGCGCTGTTCCCTGCCTGGAATGGCCTGTATCTGCAGATGGCTATCCTGCTGGCAGGTTTGGAAGCCATTACCTTGGATAGGGTAATGCAGCGCCGCAAGGCAGTAGAAGGCCCCTATTTCAATGCGCTGCGCTTCCACCTGATCGAATGGGGCATCCTGCTGCTCCTGTTGAAACTCTTAGGGTTCGTCTTTAGCGGCGCAGCGAATTTGCTGGGCCAGATCAGTCTATGGCAGCGAGACCCCTTATCGTTCTTCACAGATGAATACATCGTGGGCGGCCTCCTAATCTTCTATGCCTGGGAAGCCTGCCTGAGCACGACCAGGCTTTTAAGGACTCTCAGTAAGGCCGACCCGGCTTTTAGCGAGCGGCGCGAAATCCTAGAGAATCTGCGGCAGAAGTTCCTGGTGGGCGGGCTGTTGCTGCTGATGACCAGTGGCATGGCCAGATGGGGCGCTGCCGCGCTGCTCAACCTGGGGGCCCCCGCGCTGCAAGGGGTGATAGTGAATGCGCTGCTCTACTTCGGCCTGGGGCTGGCGCTGTTCAGCCAGGTACATTTAACCGGGTTATCTGCCACCTGGCAAGCGCATGACACACCGGTGAGCAGTGGGATTGTAGAGCGGTGGACCCGCGCTAGCCTGATCTTCCTGGGATTGGTAGCCTTTCTGGCATTGCTGCTGCCGGCAGGATATTCTATAGGGATACTAGAAACGATCCAGTGGTTGTTATGGGGCGTTCTATTGCTGCTGACCCTGCTCTATGCCGCCATTTTCTTCGTGCTGGCCCTCATCTGGGCGTTGATTGCCAGTCTCTTATTGGGCAAGGCCTACCAGAGTCCGCCGCTCCCTCCGATGGAACTGCCACCGCTGCTCCAGAGCGCCGGGCCGGCAGGGGGCGCGCCGCCCTGGTGGAAGATACTACGGGCCTTGCTGTTTTGGATCATCTTCAGTGCGATCCTGATTTACCTCATCAGATCTTATTTACAGGACCGGCCGGGGTGGCTGGCAGCCCTTGCCCGCCTACCGCTTATCGGCCCCTTATGGCGCTGGCTGGTGCAGGTATGGCAAGACTTACGGCAGTGGGTGGTCGCCACAGCGATCGCAGTCCTGCCAGATATAACCCGGAAGAGGGTTGGTGGGCAAACTGCCGGGGGAGGTGCGCCGGGGGTGTGGTGGCGGCGCTATTCGCCACGGGAGCAGGCCAGGGAGTTTTACCTATCACTGGTGCGCCGGGCGGGACAAAAAGGGTTGCCCCGTTTTGCCGACCAGACGGCCTTTGAGTACAGCCAACGCCTGCGCGATACCTTGCCAGCCGCTGATCCGGACCTGGAGCTACTGACGCAGGCTTTCGTGGAGGCGCGCTATAGCGCCCATCCGGTGTCTGAGGCGCAGGTGGGGCAGCTACGGCAGAGCTGGCAGCGCCTGCGACGACTGCTAGGGCAATGGCTGCCACAGAAGTAAGGCAGCGAGCGATGTAAAACAACGAGGGATGCATGCATAAGGCAGGAGCGGATGGAAGATTTAAGTATCCTGGACCAGATTGCGGCTGAATTGGGCGTAGAGCTGGGGGCAGAAGCGCAGGGGCGCTTCAAATTGTACATGGACGCGCTGGTGGAATGGAACAGCCGGTTCAACCTGACGGCGATCCGCGAGCCGGAGGAGATCCAGCGGAAGCTATTCGGCGATGCGTTAACGCTGCTGGATATTCCGGAGATCCAGAACGTCTTAGAGGGCGGAGAGCGGGTGATCGATGTGGGATCGGGGGCAGGATTTCCCGGCATACCGTTGAAGATTCTGTTTCCTGGGATTCAGGTGACGCTGTTGGAGGCCACCCGCAAAAAGACGGAATTTCTATCGTATGTGGTAGATTTGTTGAAGTTAGCGGATACCACGGTGGTGTGGGACCGGGCAGAGCAGGCGGCGCATTTACCGGAGCACCGGGAACAATATGACCTGGCGGTGGCCCGCGCCGTAGCTTCTCTGCCGGCACTGGCGGAGCTGTGTTTGCCCTTTGTCCGGATCGGCGGCACGTTCGTGGCAGAGAAGGGGGCGTTGGCGGAGGAGGAAGTAAAAACGGCGCGGCGCGCGATCCAGATATTGGGCGGGAAGTATTTACGGCTGGAGCAGATGGCGCTGCCAGGGATTGAGGAGCCCTGGCACGTAGTCTTGGTGGCGAAGAAATGGCCCACGCCGGCTGAGTATCCGCGCCGGGCGGGGATGCCGGCGAGTAAGCCGCTGTAGCGAAGACGGTCTATATTGGTGATCTTCCTGGCTGTGATTTTTTTTGGTCCTGGTTGAGTTGGACCAGGTTATCCAACCTTGTAAATATTATCTTGAGGGATTCTTGGGCGATAAATATGTGGAAAAGGTGTGTTATCTGATGAGTTCGGGGCTAACTGTTAAGATAAGCCATCTTATTTCAGGTCATTATCTCAAGACTCTATCTTTGCAGATTTAACAATTGAGTTTGCAGCATGGCGCAACTTGGGGTAAAAGTAGAGCTGCGAAACCCACTTTTACTATATGCACCATGCCGATACCGATTATATGCCTAGATCAGCGCCTACGCCAGTTTGCCATCGCTTTCCGGCCTTGCTTCAGTGGCCCCCAGATGCAGTACTTCGTGATGGTACTGCTGGCCCTGATGCTGTGCCAGGAGAACCGTACGCTGACTGGCTTACAGCGGCAGGTGGCAGAGCAGCCTCTCCGGCCTGAGTCGCTTCTTGGCTGAGGCGCCCTGGTCGGCGGAGAATATGGTGGGCACGTGGCTCGGGCGCTTTCGGGAGCAGATGGAACCCTTGGTGGAAGCAGAACGGCGGCGGCAACGGCGTGTGCGGGCGAAGCGGCGCGGTCGTCCCCAGCTACCCCTGGTAACCGGGTACGTGATAGGCGACGACTCGACGCAAGCCAAGCGCAAAGGCCAGAAAATGGAAGGACTGGGGCGGCATCACTCGACCACCGAGGGCAAACGGATCGTGAGCCATAGCCT
>SHYO01000004.1 GCA_009692745.1 Chloroflexota bacterium | reverse complement strand
GTAGTGTTTAGATTTACATAAGGTGATGATTGGGCCTCAAAATAGCATTTTTGAACGGGCTATAAATGCCCGATTCAGACTTAAAAACCACAATATGTAGTATGTTAGACCTTTCATCAGTCTATATCCGGTGGCTGAGTAGTTACTTATTATATTGCTAACGATGCTGGAGAAGATGAGCCGTGAAAGCCTCGAAATATGGTATCCTCGACCGTCTAACTAGATTATTTATATTAACCAACCTGCTGTTAATTAGCCTTAGTGCCTGTCAAAATCCTCTAGACCAACCTATCGTCATTCCAACACCGGAGCGCGAAGTGCGGGGTACGATTATACCTCCATCCGCACCGACATCCGTGCCTCTGATCTCTACTCCGGTGACGAATACCGTCAAGGCCAGCCAGCCGACATCCGTGCCTCAATCGGAGCGCGCTGGCGTGGCTCTCGCCTATCTGAAGGCCTGGGAAGCCGGCAAATATGGCGATATGTACGACTTGCTTTCTCAAAGCGCCCGCGATGCAATTACAAAAGAGCGCTTTGTGACCAGGTACCAGAATATAGCCGAAGAGGCGACGATTCAAAAGGTCAGTACCCGGTTGTTAGAGGTGAAACCGGCTACTAATGATCAATCGCCAAAAGGTTCGGCCACCTTTACTGTCACTTTGGAGACGGCAGTTGTCGGTCCGATCACCCAGGATAATGTACTTTCCCTGGTCAAGGAAGATAGCTGGCGCATTGACTGGGCTCCGAATTTGATTTTTAAAGAGATTACCGGCACCAACCTGATCCACCTTTTCCTCTCCATTCATCCCCGCGGCCAGATACGGGACCGTATGGGAGCGCAGCTCACAGCCGACGATACCCTGGTCACTATTGGTGTTGTACCGGAGCGTATCAAGGATGAAGGTGATTTGCTACAACGGCTGAGCAGCGCCCTCAAGGTGCCATCGGATACTGTCAAGTCCAAATATGTGAACGCTGGCCGCCCCGATTGGTTCATGCCCATAAGAGAGTACCGCCTTGACGATTTTAAGGCCATTGAGGGCCAAATAACCTCTATTCCAGGAGTCTCTGTGCAAGAAAACCGCATACGGGGCTATCCATTCGGCGCGATAGCTGCCCAAACCTTGGGCTACCTCAATGAGATCTCCGCCAAAGAGCTGGAAACTATGGCCTTCTTGGGATATCGCGAGGGGGACCAGGTAGGAAAGCAAGGACTCGAGCGCTGGGGGGAAAAATATTTGGCAGGCCAGCGGGGTGGCTCATTAACGGTTATTACACCGGCCGGGGAAATTGTAGAGCGCATCCAACGCAAAGATGCTGAGCCGGCCTATGATCTACAGACAACCCTGGATCTCAAGTTGCAGCAGGCGACGGAAAAAGCGCTGGGAGATCAGGTGGGGGCTGTGGTCGTGATGGATCCCAAGTCGGGAGATGTTTTGTCCCTGGTCAGCCATCCCAGTTTCAACCCGGCCGAAATTTCTGCGGGTATGACCGTCACCCGGGCTGGAGAGCTGTTACAAGATCCTAAATTACCATTCCTTAATCGCACAACCCAGAATACGTATCCGCCTGCAGCTCTTTTCCAATTAGTAACCATGGCGACAGCAGTGGAAAAGGGATGGGCACAACCGGATCAGACTTTTGCCTGTGGCGGCTCCTGGACCGGCCTGGGTGGAGGGACGCCTCTGCAGGATCCTGTCCCGGCAGGTCATGCGCAGGTGAATCTGGTCCAGGGTTTCGCCGAAGGCTGTAAGATTCCCTTCTATGAGCTCGGTAAGACCTTATTTGCGAAAGATCCGAAGAGCCTCTCGGCTGTGGCTATGGCACTAGGCATGGGCCGGGCTACCGGTATCTGGCAATTCGAGAACCGGGAAGTGGCGCCGGAGTCCGGTAAGGTCGTAGGCGATGAGGAACCGGGGCGCGTACCGGGGGGGGATCCTAGTAAGCCAGTCGATCTGGCGGGCGCCGTCAATATGGCCGTCGGTCAGGGTGACCTGAAGGTCACGCCGTTGCAAGTTGCCACATGGTTCAGTGCCATTGCCAATGGTGGAACGCTCTACGGCAGCCGGCTGGTTTCACAAGGCATTCAGTCCGGCTCTGGTACTGGGAAGCCTTTTGCAACACAGAATCGCGGCAAGATCTCTCTCTCCCCTGCTACCCTGGAGTTAATGCGCTCTGCTCTGCGGGAGGCGGTCAACAATCCTAAAGGCCGGGGGCAAGGGGCAAAGGTACCAGGAATTATCGTAGCAGGAGCCCCAGCGCTGGCAGAAGTCGCCACCGGCAAGCCACAGGCGTGGTTCGCCGGGTACGCTCCGGCAGAGGATCCTAAGTTTGTCGTTGTAGTGACCCTGGCCAATGCCGATAATGCCGATCAGGCCACCGCCATCTTCCGCCAGGTATTACAGGCAGCGCTGGCTAAGTAAATCGTACGGGTGTACTACAGGACGAAACGTATTTTTCGTCCTGTATCTTTTTAGAGAGAGGGTCCCATGGATTTCCGGCTCACAGATGAACAGCGATTGGTGCGAGACCTGGCGCGGGAATTTGCGCGGCGGGAAATTGCACCGGTAGCGGCGGAGTACGATCGGCAGGCGGAATTTCCCTACCCCATCTATGCTAAGGCCAGAGAGCTTGGGCTGGCCAACCTGGCAGTGCCCGCGCGGTATGGTGGTGGAGATCTGGATCCGTTCAGTATCTGCCTGGTAGCGGAAGAATTGGCCTGGGGGTGTACCGGCATTGCGGCCGCAATTACCCTGAATAACCTGGTAGCAGATGCCATCCTGCTGGCCGGTACAGCAGGCCAGCAGGATAAATACCTGGGGATTCTCGGTAGTGGGGGCTTTGGCGCCTATTGTGTGACGGAATCGGGCGCTGGGTCCGATGTGGCTGCCATTCAGAGTGTAGCATACCCTCACGCTGGCGGGTATCTGTTGCAGGGGACGAAAATCTGGATTTCCAATGCGGCAGAGGCCGGTTTCTTTATTGTTTTCGCCAAGCTTGACCCTGCCGCCGGTCACAAGGGCATTACCGCCTTTATCGTGGACCGGGATTGCGCCGGTGTAACTGTCTCTAAAAAGTTGTCTAAAATGGGGCAGCGCGCTTCAGATGCTTGTGAAGTGGTTTTTGACAATGTTTATCTACTGGCCGAAAACCGGTTGGGAGACGAGGGCCAGGGCTTTCGCCTGGCGATGCAGGTTTTCGATGGCTCTCGGCCTATGGTGGCTGCTTTCGCCGTCGGGCTGGCGCAACGGGCCCTGGATGAGTCTGTCGCCTATGCCCGGGAGCGCCGGACTTTTGGTCAGGCCATCCTCGATTTTCAAGCTATAGGCTTTAAAATTGCTGAGATGGGTATGCGCTCGCAAGCTGCCCGCTTGTTGACGTGGGATGCAGCCTGGCGGGCGACCCAACGGGAGCGCAATACCCTCCAGGCTGCTTATGCTAAGGCCTTCGCCGCCGATACAGCTATGTGGGCGGCCACAGAGGCGGTTCAGGTCTTCGGCGCCTATGGCTATTCTACTGAATACCCTGTCGAAAAACTGATGCGGGATGCCAAAGTGCTGCAAATCTACGAAGGCACCAGCGAAATTCAACGCACGATTATGGTGCGAGAACTCTCGAAGGGAATAAGCCTATCGTAATCCTTTCCGTAGGTGCAGTGTCCAGCTAGGCTGGGAATCAACCGCACAACCTCACGCTTGCTATCCTTTCAGCCCCCTAACTACTGCCGACGCGCCATCCGTCAGAAAACCTACATCACTGCCGCAGGTAAGCATCTGCATTCCCTTCCGCCCCCATTCCTGGACGGGCGCCAGATCACGCAAGTGAATCCCCGTCGGGATATTGTGCCGCTTTCCTGCCTCAATGACACGCTCGATGGCGGCGGTCACCTTAGGATCAGTGTTACTACTGGCTCCCAGGGAAACTGCCAGGTCATTGGGGCCGATCAAGGCTACATCCAACCCTGGAGTAGCCATAAGGTTATCGATATTTTCGACAGCTTCTTCCAATTCGATCTGCGCAATAAGCATAACATTATTATTGGCGTGCTGTGTGAACTCTTTAATAGGCGCAGAGCGGTATTCATTGTGGCCCCGTGCTGCCGAGAGGCCGCGGATGCCCACGGGGGGGTAGCGGCAAGCGCCGGCGACCAATTCCAATTAATGGCCTCCTTTCTCTATTATTGTTTCCGTCGCTCCCACACGTCCGGATTAACCAGCCAGGGAGGTCGTTCCCCCTGCAAGACTTGCAGAGTTTGCATCACTGCGCCGGAGCCCATCCGCCAATTCCCTTCGTTGCTATTGGACGCCACGTGTGGAGTGACCACCACATTGGGCATACGCAACAGCGGATTATCCGGCGGGGTGGGTTCTTGTTCGAAAACGTCCACTCCGGCAGCGGCAATATGGCCGGATTGGAGCGCTTGCACCAGGTCTGCTTCAACCATTACCGGTCCCCGGGCCACATTGATGAAAAAGCTACCCGGCTTCATTTTGGCGAAAAAGTCCCGATTGGCCATGCCCTTCGTTTCAGAGGTCAGCGGTACATGTAGGGTCACAAAATCTGATTGAGCCAGCAAATCATCCAGGTGCTGTACCCGTTCGGCGCCCCGCGCAGGAAAACGATCGTCGGTAAGATAGGGATCATAGGCGACTACCCGCATCCTGAGCCCCCGGCCACAAACCTCTGCCACCCGCCCGCCGATGCGCCCCAATCCGATCACTCCCACGGTTTTACCCAAAACTTCGGTGCCTTCCACTTCCTGGCGTGATAGCCACCGGCCCTGGCTCAAGCCCAGGTCGCTCTCTTTGATCCGCCGCGCCAGCATCAGGAGAAAGGTAAGCGCTTGTTCCGCCGTGGGTTCGGTCGGCCCTTCGGGGGTATTGACCACACAGATACCTCTTTGCGTGGCTTCTGCGATCACGATATTATCATAACCGATGCCAAAGCGTGCCAATACCTGCAATTTTGGCGCCCGGTCCATCCATTCACCGCTGCACTTGGGCCGGCCGGAGATCACGGCGCCTTGGGCGCGGGAAAGGGCTTCCCAGACTTCCGGTGGATCCAACGATGGATAAGGTCCCATTACTTCAGCGCCTTCTTCAAGCATTTTCATTGCGTCGGGATGCAGCAGATAATCGATCCAAATGAGTGGTTTTGCCAAGGTTGTCCTCCTCTGAACAATGTAGTTGAGTAGCGTATACCGCCTGATATAATACTTCCAGCTCTTCTAATAAGGAAATTCAGGACAATGCCAGCAATTGGGTCAACGACGGGTGGCAGAAGCACATGGTATTCAGTACTAACCCGGCCCGCTCGATGGTACCTGCCTGCAATTCTAGGGTATGGGCAGCCCGCCATACCAGCCATCCGATGCGCCAGGGGGGCAGGTGAGGTTGCAGGGACACAATTTTCCCCTGGCGGTCCAGGTAGACCAGGTCCAGGGAAAAGGTCATGCCCATGGTGTGAATCCAGCGTGTATCTGGCAGTAGCAAGGCTTCGTCGGGAGCCATGACTTTGCGGCCCAGGAGACCGCGGGATTTCTCCCGGCTTTGGGTGGCAACGGTTACCTGAATTTCCAGGGGTGTAGTTCCCATAGTGGCGAGTATTTTGCTGCGCTGCCCTTTTTGGGGCTGGTCAGACACCACTTTCACCTTCGGTTTCGCAATCACCTAGAGTCTGCTCAAAAATGTCCAGGGCAATATCTGCCGTTGCCTGGTCAATTACCAGGGGTGGCATAAAGCGGATAGTATTATATCCGGCTCCCAAGAGTAAGACCCCCTTTTCAAAACAGCGGTATAGGACTTCCTCGCGCAGTTTGTGATTCGGGCTATACCCGTCCCAGGTAGAGATCAGCTCGACGCCAATCATCAATCCCAACCCGCGCACATCTCCAATGGAGCGATGGCGCCGCTGTATCTCCTTGAGCCGTTCCAGCATGTGTACGCCGACTTGCGCCGTATTCTGGATCAGCCCTCCCTCCAGCAGTTTGATGGTCTCCAGGCCGGCCACACAGCAGAGCGGATTCCCGCCGAAAGTATTACCGTGGGCCCCGGGAGGCCAAGTCATCAGCTCTTTACGGGCTACCATAGCGCCGATGGGCATGCCCGAGGCCATGCCTTTAGCTACCAGGGTGATATCTGCCACTACCCCAAAATGTTCCATAGCAAACATACGGCCGGTGCGGCCCATGCCCGACTGGATTTCATCAGCGATCAACAAGATGCCATGCCGGTCGCACAACTCTCGCAGGCGGCGCATAAACTCCGGCGGAGGGACCACATAGCCGCCCTCGCCCTGGATAGGCTCAACAAAGATAGCGGCTACCTCATCAGGCGGAAATTCCCGGGCGAAAAGGGTCTTTTCGATGAATCCCACGCAATCAATATTGCACGAATCGTAGCGGAGGTTCACTGGGCAGCGATAGCAATAGCCGTAAGGTGCATGGCTGACGCCGGGCAGGAGGGGACCAAACCCGGCCCGATGTACTGCTTTGCTGGCTGTCAGCGTCAGAGCCCCCAGCGAGCGGCCATGGAATCCTCCGTAAAAGGCGATCAGGCGCTGCCGGCCGGTAGTATACCGGGCCAACTTGATGGCAGCTTCAGTCGCTTCGGTGCCAGAGTTGGTAAAGAAAACCTGCTTGGGAAAATCTCCGGGGACAAGTCGGACCAGTTGTTCGGCCAGAGATATCTGTGGCTCATAATAAAAGTCTGTGCCGGACATGTGAATAAACTTCTCGGCCTGCTGTTGGATTGCCCGGACCACGGCCGGATGGCTGTGGCCGGTGGCTGTCACGGCAATGCCGGCATTCATATCGATAAATCGATTGCCATCCACATCCCAGACGTGGACACCTTGCCCGTGATCGATGACGAGAGGGTAAGGCCGGGTATAGGATGGTGACATAACGGAGCGGTCCCGTGCTATATAGGCTTGGGCCTGAGGACCGGGAAGATTTGTCAGCAATAGGGGTGCTTTCTCAGAAATGGTCACAACTGCCATAGGTAACCTCCGGTGATAATATCACCAGGTAATGCATATACCAGATATGGATAGATCTCACATCTCTTCATAGCATACCCCAGGCCAGAATCGGAGTCAAGAGCAAATTGGTCAAGATCCGGTGCGAAATAGTCGCCGTCTGGTAGTGTGGTCGTGAGGCTTAGCAGGGTAACAATGCTGGAAATGCCCTCATACGAGGTTTGTCTCGATTTCTCCCTACGCTTCTCCCTGACGTGGGCTGCGTAGCATGCCGTGGTAAATTCCCGGCGACGAATCGGGAATAATAGTCGCGCCTACGGTGCGAGCGTAAAAATCCACCGGTCCTACCCCACCGATGATCCCATAAGCATATCCATTAGCTGCCATTGCCTGTAAGGCCGCCACCAGCAATGCCCTCCCAATACCTCGTCCCCGGTAAGCCGGAGCCACCCCTGTGGGACCGAAGAAGTTGCGGTAGGTAGCATCATAACTGGCAAAACCTACGATGCTATTACCGTCCAGTGCCATGTAAGTCGAGACCGGGTGGTTTGAAAAAGAGACCTCGCACTCGCTGGCCCAGCCCAGGCTGAATTCGCGCCGCACCCAATCCACTACCAGGTGTTTCTCCGGCGCAATCGCGCGTCGAATCACAATTCCGGCCTGTCTGAGCTGGGCTAGCACAGGGGTGGCGTCGGGGAGCGCGTATAACTTTACCAGCATATCGGCCATAGATTAGCTCCTGCACGTTTCTATCCCTTGCACCGGCAGGTGCGGAGCCTGCCGAGGGATCGTCATTTAAGCGCTTCGATGTAAAAGCGGTGGCTCCGGATCACCAGACTGCCCTTGCTCTCTATTCTTTTGTGTAACGCAAATAGTTGCTTATGATATTTCTCAACGCTAAAGTCGGGTATCTGCCATGGGATGGCTTGGAGATAATAGACTACCGCTCCGATATCGGTAATCACCGTTGCTGGGAAATCTTCCTGCCAGTCGATGATCAGAAAACCTTGTTTCTCCAATTCCTCGATGGCGCGGGCCGCATTCCAGTTGGGATCTTCGGACGGGGCGGGAGCATTTAGCAGGTGGTTTAGCCGGATATTGTTTTGGCCGCCCACTTGTTGGGTGAAAAAGATACCACCTTTAGCCAATACGCGGTAGATCTCGTCTGCCGGCAGTGAGCCGTGACGGTTGATGACCAGTTCAAAGGTTTTTTCTTCAAAGGGTAGGATATCTTCTGCTTGCAGTGGGGATACTTGTACCCCCAGTGGTTCCAGACGTGACCTGGCAATGGGAATATTGGGCAGGTATCCTTCCGTTGCATAGGTGAGCTCCGGTAGTGGGCTAAGGGATGCCAATATTTCACCGCCACCGGTATCCATATCCAGCAACGCATGTACGAGTCTTACTTTTTCCAGCACCTGTTCGCGATAATTCCAGGGTAGGGGATCCATGCGAAATCTCTCGGAAATAAACGCAAAATCCGACCCTGAGAATGCCTGCTGTAGAGCCTCAGATATGAGTTGCTCAAAGCGCGTTATTTCGTCAGCCATTTATTATTTTTTCCGATATATACTGTGACCACAGATTGCCTATGGAATACAAAGATCATAGAAAAATGAATCCTATCACATATTATACCTGGGTTATGGTGGCGCAAAAAACTGTGACTGGGAGCACCCCGAACTCCGTTCAGCGAGCGTCTCGCTCGCGACCAGGATTTTCCCGAAGATGCGATTGTCCTGGGCGCATATGTGCCCAATGCGAGCGAGACGCTCGCGCTCCCAGGAAAACCGCAAAGATACGCGATCTGTATTGTCCAACCGGAACCAGATCTGGCATAAATGCGTCTGGAATACAATGTTCTGCTATGTTTTTCCAAGCCGTGATTTCACTGGTGCTGAAAGATATGCACTTTTCTAAGCAGGAATGTAGACCGCATTGCCTCCAATTCGTGGTCGTGCTCATCTTTCTAGCGATGGTGGGGTGCGGGTGCAATTTCCGGTCGGCCACAAATTATGCCGGAAGTTATTTCAACCGGGGGACTAATGCTGCCTGGTTGGGCGTCGAATGGATCAATGAGCCACAGCCACCCACGGCAATTGCAGGCTTAGCAGATGAGTTGAAATTGCGCGAGTTACGCTATATCTTCGTATTTGCGAGTTATTTAAAGCTCTCTGGGGAGTTTAATCCAACCTATTCTCACGCGGCTGAATTTACGCGTGCCTTGAAAACCCAATACCCCGGCATCAATATCCAGGCATGGATTGGGTTGCCCTTGAACCAGGCGGGGTTGTTTGCCTCAGACGGATATGTAGACTTGAGTGACACCTCTGTTCGCCGCAGGATCGCCGATTTCTGCGCCCGGCTGATGCAACAGGGGAATTTCGACGGCGTACATCTGGATGCCGAGCCAGTTCCCTCGGGAAACAAAGATGTCATCACTTTATTGGATGAAATTCGGCAGGCTATAGGGCCACAGGCGACACTTTCGATCGCTACCCGCCGCATATTGCCTTTGTTCCAGGACAGTCCCCTGTCAATCCTTCCCCAAGTGGCCTGGTCTGCTGCGTATTACCGGGAAATAGCCAGTCATGTTGATCAGATAGCCGTCATGCTCTATGACAGTGGCCTGCCACGACCGGAATTGTATCGTCTCTGGGGGTGGTTGCAGGTTAAAGAGATTAGCCAGGCAGTAATGGGCGTAGCTATTTATCCCTATTGGGAAACCGATGCCACCGGTTGGGCGGCGTACGAAAATTTATGGCTGGGGCGTGAAACCAAATGAGCTTACGCAGATATGGAATTTTACTGTGGAGCTATTTTTAGCGATAGATATCGTTAAATCAGAGCAACCTGCTCTGCAGTAGGCTCTGCTCAACAGTACCATGGCTCGCTCAGAAAGGGGATGGGGGTCTGAGGAGAGGTGTGGAGCTGCATCGCGAAAGGCAATTGCTCGTTTGTGGATATCCCTGCTGCCTTGCATGCCAGGTCCCGGATTTTACTGAAGATCTCCCGCCGTGACGCGCCCTCGGCCTGCATCTCTTGCACTGTGCGCAACACCTCGGCATGCAGCCGGTCCACCCGCGGATCCTGGTGGAGCCAGGGATAACACAGCGCCGCCTCGTCAAATTCCCCCACCAACTGCCGCATTTCGGGTAATCCCATGAGTTTTGATCCCGTTGGAATTAATAACCGGATGGCATATTGGATTGGGGCGATATTTTCGACTAGGTCGAGCTCGTCAACCAGGTTCAGTAGATCCCGGTAACCGGCCAGGGAAATCCAGGGTGAGAAGGTCACAAAGGTGGGGCTCAGGTTCAGCCCTGTCTCGCGGCACAAGCTTACTACGCGGATGAAATCTTCCCGGCTATGGTGCTTGTCGAAGATTTCCAGTATATGGTTATCTACAGCTTCGACGGCGCTGGTGACGAAAGCACAACCGGTATCCCGCAAAATGGGTAATAACGCCTGGTGCTGTAAGAGATGCTCAACCTTAATGGTCACATCGTAGCTTAAGTCCGGCCATTCCTGGTGCAATGCTTGTACCAGCGGTATAGCGTGACCGGGACCGTTGAAAAAGTCCGGGTCACCGAAAGTGATATGGCGCGCCCCGGCCGCCACCTGTCTGCGGATGTCTTCTAATACCACCTGGCGCTGCACAACCCGAAAATTTCCTTCGTAGACCGGCACAATCGGGCAATGGCGGCAGAGGTGCTTGCAGCCCCGGCTGGCTTCAGTATATCCCACGGTCCTGGTTGCCCCATGGCCCATATCCAGATAAGCATATTCTGACAGGTCTGGCAGCCCGCGCCGGTCCGGCACGCGGAATTTCTGCCGGGCCAGGGAAATGGAGACACGCCCTTCCTGTCCGGATAGGGGGTTGCCGTTGGACAGCCTCTCCACCAGGGTCGCCAATCCCTCCTCAAATTCCCCACCCAGGATGGTATCTGCTCCCAATTTTTGCAGATAAGCAGCATTTACCGGCGCATACAAGCCATAAAAACATATATGCGCGGAGGGATTGATGCGCCGGACGCGTTTGATCGTGGTGGCAGCGATGCGGGTGGCCGTGTGCATCGGGACATAAAAAGCTATTAAACTGGCCTGAGCGATACCTTCCTTGTCCAGGATCTCGACCGCCAGGTCCATGCAGGTAACCTGAGCTCCCAGCTCTTGCAACCAGGCCGCAGGCGAGGCCAGTCCAAAAGGTTGCCGGCCCAGTTCATACGTCGATATCAGAACAACATTTAGCACATATTCTCCTCATCCGGTAACTTGGTCATATCGAAGTATACACCTTCCGCCCCCTGGTTCAAGCATGCACCTCATTCCGGCGCCGGTCTGACTCCACGTATTCGTGACTATGCAGAATACCAATAGACATTTGACAAAATGATATAAAAATTATATACTGCCCTTCCTCCAGAGCAAAGTGAGTTATAGCGGCCGCCGATGGTTGGCCGCTTATTTCATGTCTATTGCAGGTGCCTATGTGGGATATGATACGCAAGATCCGGCAAGTGGGGATCCTTACCGAGCCGCTACCGCCTTTCCCTGCTGAGTATACTCAGCAAGACCCACAGGTGGAGCTGGTTGGTGGTGAATTGCAGCAGCGTACCCGTATACTGCTGGGGCGCAGCCTGCACATTCGCCAGGTAGACGCCGGTTCCGATAATGCCGCTGAATTGGAAATTATCGCTCTTGGGAATCCCTATTATGATATGGAGCGATTTGGCCTGCATATTGTGGCCTCACCCCGACATGCAGACTGTCTGATGGTCACGGGTCCTGTGACGCGAAATATGGCTCTGCCCTTGCTGCGGACCTATGAGGCCACACCCGATCCTAAAATAGTAGTTGCTGTAGGAGATGCCGCCCGCGATGGCGGTATCTTCCGTGGCAGTTACGCTATTATAGGCGGTGTTGATCAGGTTGTGCCTGTAGATCTCTACATTCCAGGTGATCCACCCACCCCCCTAGAACTGCTCACCGGTATGCTTATCGCCCTCGATCGCTACCGGGGAAAATCATCCCGGAGAGAGTAGGATGTTTGACGCTACTCTAGTTCTTATCGTACTGGTCGCTATCCACCTTGCCGGTGCCGTTGCGGTTTACCTCACCCGTCAAGAATCTCTGCTGACACGCCAACTCAACGGCATTTTTGGCATCGCCGGCGGTGTAATGGCCCTGATTTTGGCGCTGATCGGACTGCAGAGGAATTTACCTGGTAGTGGTAGTACGGTACTCCTGAGCCTGGAGGGGGTCATGCCCTTTGCGCCCTTGGAATTCACCCTCGACCGCCTATCGAGCTTTTTCCTATTACTCATCGCTGTAGTTGGGATTCCCGTATCCCTATACAGCATAGACTATATGCGTGAGTATGTTTCCCATCCGGACCAGCCTGGCGCCCATGCTTACAACCTGGGATTATTTGGAGTGGCCTATCAGATCTTTATTTTGAGTATGATCCTGGTCGTCCTCGCCAGCACCACTTTCACTTTTCTCTTCCTGTGGGAGCTGATGGCCCTGGCCTCTTATTTTCTGGTGGTTTTTGAGCATCGACATCGCGATACGCAGGAGGCCGGCACGCTCTATTTGATTATGACCCACCTGGGATTTGTGGCACTCTTCATTGGTTTTATGCTCTTATCGGGGCCAGCACTGGTAGGCAACACCACGCTCAGTTTCTCCGAGTTGCGCATTTCGGCTCTGGCATTGCCTTCTACCCAGAGGGATATAGTTTTTCTGCTGATGTTTATCGGGTTTGGTTCTAAAGCCGGTATGATTCCGTTCCATGTCTGGCTGCCCCAGGCCCATCCTGCCGCTCCCAGCCCGGTCTCGGCCCTGATGTCCGGTGTGATGATTAAGCTCGGTATCTATGGCTTGCTGCGGATTACCCTGGATCTCCTGGGGGGGGGGCCAGGGTGGTGGGGTGGTTTGATCCTGGTGGTAGGTGGTGCGTCGGCGCTCTACGGTATCCTCTATGCACTGGTGGATCACAATCTCAAACGCTTGCTGGCCTATTCTTCGGTAGAGAATGCGGGCATTATCCTATTGGCTAGCGGGGCGGCGCTAGTTTTTTGGAGTGCCGGAAATACTGCCCTTGCTACTCTGGCGCTGGTCGGAGCCTTATATCATATTTTAAATCACGGTGTCTTCAAAAGTCTGCTTTTTATGGGCGCCGGAGCGGTCCTCCAATCGACCCACACATTGGATATGGAAAGCCTGGGGGGGTTGATCAAACGCATGCCCTGGACGGCGTTATTCTTTCTGGTAGGAAGTGTGTCGATAGCGGCGCTGCCACCTTTTAACGGCTTCGTGGGCGAATGGATTATCCTGCAATCTTTGCTGCTAAGCCTGGCCCTGCCTTCCCAGGGAGCACATATTTTTCTGACCCTGGGTTTGGGGGCTCTTGCTTTGACCGGGGGATTAGTGGCGGCGGCTTTCGTCAAAGCTTTTGGCATTTCCTTTCTGGCTTTACCCCGCTCGGCCCAGGCTGACCAGGCTACGGAAGCCCCACGGCTCATGCGTTGGGCGATGGGTATCAATGCCGTGTTGTGCCTACTCCTGGGACTGCTTGCTACTCTATTGCTTCCCGCCCTGCAGGGTATCAGCCGGGCCTATCTAGGACCGGATCAACCTACCGTGGGATTAGCAATTAGTGGGCTGGAAGTGCGCACGGGTACAGATTTTGGTAGCTTGTCGCCTCTGCTACTGGGGATTTTGCTGGCGCTATTGGCCCTGATAGCTCTGTGGGGGTTACGCCTGGCAGGTATCAATGAGCTGACGCGGCGTTCTATGACCTGGGCCTGTGGCCGTTTCACCCTCAGCCCGCGTATGGAGTATACGGCTACCGCGTTTGCCAATCCCTTGAAGCGTATTTTTGCCTTTCTCTACCAACCGGTGCGGGCCCTCACTATAGAAACTCCAGGGGCCTCTCCCCATTTCGCCCAGGATATCAGCTACCGTAATCCTGTCCGGTTGTGGTTTGAAGAATATTTATACGGCCCCGTGGCGCGTGGGATCGTCTGGTTGGCCCGACGCGCTAGCCTGGTGCAACATGGCAGCTTGCATCTTTACCTCACGTATATACTCAGCATACTGGTAATCCTCCTGGTATTGACCCGCGGCTAGGGAGGATACGAGGCGAGGCGCAACAAGCATTTCTCGTCTATCTTTGGTTCCAATGGGGATGGCAATGGATTACGTGGCAAAATTTCTCATAGCGGTTGTGCAGCTTCTCATCGTGTTGGGCGCTTCGCCGGTTCTGGTAAGCCTGATCCGCAGATTAAAAGCTCGTCTGCAAGGCCGCCTGGGTCCGCCATGGTTCCAGCCGTATTATGATTTGGCAAAATATTTTCAGAAAGAATCGGTGGTATCGGAGACGGCTTCCTGGATCTTTAATTTTACTCCCTATCTCCAATTCGTGTGTATGTTACTGATTGCCCTTTTCGTTCCCTTCTATACCGCGATGCTGCCGCTCGATGCTACCGGCGGCATTATTGTGATCATGTATTTCTTTCTACTCAGCACCTTCTTTCTGGCCCTTTCCGGGTTGGATACCGGCAGTGCCTTTGGCGGCATGGGCAGCAGCCGGGAAATGACGATTGCAGCCTTGGCGGAGCCTACGATTATCCTGGCCGTCTTCAGCATCTCCCTGGTAGCCAATTCTACCAATATTAGTACCATCATCCTCCGCCTGGGCAGTGATTATGGTCTACTCTTCAATCCCACGCACCTGTTAGCCTTCGCAGCATTTGTCATTGTGACCATCGCTGAAACCGGTAGATTGCCCGTCGACAATCCCACCACGCATCTGGAATTGACCATGATCCATGAAGCCATGATCCTGGAATATTCGGGGCGCCATCTGGCTTTGGTAGAGTGGTCTGCGTGGATGAAGCTATTTCTATTTCTCTCGCTGCTAACTAACCTCTTTTTCCCCTGGGGTGTGGCTACCAGCCTTGATCTTTTGTCCTTCGTCGCCGGTCTGGTGATCTTTGCCGTGAAATTGACCCTGGCCGCTGGCGCCATCGCTTTTATGGAGACAATTCTCGCCAAGGTCCGCATCTTTCGGGTGCCGGAGTTACTGGCAGGTTCTTTTGCCATCGCTCTCTTGGCCATCATCTCCTTTTACGTTTTGTAGGATTGTGCAGTGGCATGGAGTCGCAAATCGATGCGCTGAATTGGACCAACGGGAGGCACCGGTGCTTACTTCGGACGGCTTTATCAGAATCTTAAATCTGCTTTCTGTAGGCGTATTGGTCACCGGTATGCTTATCCTCTGGCGCCGCTCCCTGCTCAGCGCCGTTCAGATTTTCGGGGTACAGTCTTTATTACTGGCTTTGATGGCCGTTTGGATTGCCTTCTATACCGGCGCCGCCCATCTATATCTCATTGCATTTCTAGTGGCGGCTATCAAGGCTGTAGCTATACCGGTGTTGCTCAGCCGCATCATCCGGCGCCTGGATGTTTACACGGAGATTGAACCGTATATCGGTGTGGCGACCTCCCTCCTGGTGGGGGCCGGGTTGGTCGTGGTGGCGTATTTTGTGATGCAGCCGGTAGCGGATGCCACGAATTTGCCCACGCATAATGCTTTACCCCTGGCTTTTGCAATGGTACTGTTGGGGCTGTTCATCACCGTAAGCCGCAAAAAAGCCGTCACCCAAATTCTGGGATTCCTGGTCTTGGAAAATGGCATCTTTATGTTGGCCGTGCTGGCAACCTATGGGGTGCCAACCATTGTAGAAATCGGGGTGTTTCTGGACCTGTTTGTCGGTATCTTGATTATGGAGGTGCTGGTATACCGCATTAATCAGACTTTTGAATCCGTTGACACCCACGTGCTGGACGAGTTGCGAGGGTAAGATGCTTCTTTTGCTCCTCAGTATTCCGCTGCTATTAGCTCTCATCATCTGGTTTTTACCTGCCTCCTTGCGTGTGTTACAACTGGCGCATGTAGTTGGAGCCACGCTGCTGCTTACTGCCGGCATTGGGCTTTTCGTCCAAACTTACGGTGGGGCAGTTCCCACGGCCCTAAATGAATTATTACGGGTCGACCTGCTCTCGGGTTTGTTCGTCCTGCTGATTACTTTGATTGCCTGGATTGTGGGACTTTATACCATCCATTATTTAATGGTCGAACATCAGGAGCACGGTGTCAGCCTGCGGGGCGGACGCCAGTTCTATTTTCTACTGAATGTCTTCATCTTCGCCATGTTGACAGCGGTGACGGCCAATAACGTGGGGCTGATGTGGGTGGCCGTCGAGGGTACCACCCTGGCGACGACCTTCTTAATCAGCTTCCACGGTACCAGGGCAGCCCTGGAGTCGTCCTGGAAGTACGTGTTGATCAGTTCCGTGGGTATCGCCCTGGCGCTCATTGGGACTATCCTTTTCTATTTTGTGAATGTCCAGGCCGGCAGCGAGGCCGAACATGCCCTAAATTGGACCTCGTTACGATCAGCCGCTACATCCTTAAATCCCGAAATCGTGCGTATGGCGTTTGTTTTTATCCTGGTAGGCTATGGCACCAAGATGGGCCTTGCTCCCATGCACACCTGGCTTCCCGATGCCCATAGCGAAGCTCCCGCTCCCATATCGGGGCTTCTGTCTGGGGTATTGTTGAATGTGGCGCTCTATGCTCTGTTGCGCTTTAAGATTATCGCCGATCTACGGCTGGGAGGGGCATATACCGGCAATCTTCTGCTGGGGATGGGGTTACTATCTCTCCTGGTTTCGGCTCCCCTCATTCTAAATCAGACGAATTTCAAGCGCCTGCTGGCCTATTCCAGTGTCGAGCATATGGGCCTTATATGCCTGGGGCTGGGTTTTGGCGGTGTGTTTGGTACCTTCGGCGCTTTATTCCATGTGCTTAACCATGCTTTGAATAAATCGATGCTCTTTATGTTATCGGGCAATATCTTGCAGCGTTACCAGTCTACGCGCATTCCGGCTATCCAGGGCTTGTTGGGGCTTATGCCCTGGACGGGAGCCTTGTGGTTGTTAGGTATCCTGGGTTTGATCGGGTTGCCTCCTTTTGCTATTTTCGCCAGTGAGTTTGCCATCTTTCGTGCCGGTCTGACCGGCGGCTCTGCACTCCATCTGGTGGTTGGTATTGTCGGGTTGATCCTATTAAGTGTTATCTTCGCGGGTTTTGTCGCTCATAATTCGCCGATGGTGTATGGCGATCCCCCTGAAGTAATGCTGGCTAAAGATCCTCCCGATGTGCCCCCAACCGGGGTTGGGGAGAATGACGATCCCCCGGTATATCCGCTGTGGCACACCCTCAGGGAGAAGCTAACGTGGGCTACGGCGCCATTGTTGCTGAATCTAGGACTTTTACTCATTATGGGTATTGTCTTGCCCCCCTTCTTGCGGGAGACGCTACAACGGGTAGTACTCCTGTTAGGAGGTGGATCTTGATGAACCCTACCGGCCACCCGCATCTGGATAGCCTCCTGGCCCAATTTGGCGACCGTTTACAACAGGTGACGATCCCCTATCCCGCTGAACTACATTTTCGCATTGCCCGGGAGGATATTTTGGATGTAGCCGGGTACCTTTACCAGGATCTAAAAGTCCCGCTGGATTTGCTATTGGCGGTGGATCAGCGCCCCCAACGTGGCATCTTTGAGCTGGTCTATCTCTTCGGCGACCGTCTGCGTCACGCCCATACCAGTTTCACCGTGCCGGTACCTGCCGAAGACCCTGTCTTCCCCAGCCTGGCCGGCAAAATCTTTGTGGCCGGGCGGTATGAGCAGGAAGTCTGGGACATGTTCGGCCTGGTACCGCAGCAGCACCCCGATCTGCGCCGCCTGGTACGCCATGCCTACTGGCCGGAAGACTATTATCCGTTGCGCAAAGATGCCGGCACCCCGGGAGATGGTACGGTACCGGATTTCAAAGATGAAGGGCAGCCCTTCCGTTTCCAGCGGGTCGAAGGGGAGGGGATTTTTGAGATTCCGGTGGGTCCGGTGCATGCCGGTATTATCGAGCCTGGTCATTTTCGGTTTAGTGTCGAAGGTGAGACTATTATCAACCTGGAATCGCGGCTGTGGTGGGTACACAAGGGTATTGAGAAGCTTTTTGAAACGTTGCCGCTGCGCCAGACGGTTAAATTAGCGGAGCGCATTTCAGGCGATACCAGCTTCAGCCACTGTTTAGCCTACTGCCAGGCGCTGGAGAAGGTAGCCGGGGTAGAAGTGCCTTTGCGTGCTCGCTATCTCCGTACCATCTACGCCGAAATGGAGCGGCTGTACAACCATATCCATGATATCGGCTTTATAGCCCAGGATACCGGCTTTATGTGGGCCGGCGCCCAGGGCGGGCGGCTGCGGGAGCAACTGGTGCGTCTGAATGCCCAATTAACCGGCAGCCGCTTCCTACGGGATGTCTGTCTGCCGGGGGGGGTAACCCGCGACATTTCCGATGTGGTTCACCTCGCGCTGGTGCTCGCTGATTGGCTGAAAGATTTCCACGAAGTGCTGCAGGTGCTGCGGAGCAATACGATCTTCTTAGACCGGATGCAAGACACCGGTATCCTCTTCCCACAACGGGCTGAGGATCTGCAGGTGCTGGGGTATGCTGCCCGCGCTTCCGGACAGAACCGGGATACCCGCCGCGATCATCCTTACGCTGCCTACGATTTCCTGGAATTTGATGTGCCTGTTTTCGAAAAAGGGGATGTGCAGGCCCGGTTTGAGGTGCGGGTCGAGGAGATTCGCCAATCGGTCCGCCTGATTCATGCGGCCCTGGGAAAATTGCCGGCCGGACCGTTGATGGCGCCTTTCCCAGACCTGCCGGAAAACAAGGTGGCTTTCAGCCAGGTTGAGGGCTGGCGCGGCACTATCACCCATTGGGTGCAGAGCGGTAGCCAGAATCAGATTTACCGTTGCAAGGTCAAAGACCCTTCCTTCGTGAATTGGCCGGCGATTAATCTGGCCATCCGTACCAATATTGTGCCCGATTTCCCCCTCACAAACAAGAGTTTTGACTTATCTTATTCGGGGAATGATTTATAACACTCTTTCTACCCACGCAACCCCTGCTCAATCTCTGCGGCGTAAGCGGCGCTCTCCGGGTCTCCGGTCACCAACCGGATCTTTTCAGGCTTATCCACCCCCAAGCCCAATTCCACCGCTCGGGCAATTTGCTCCTGGCCGAAAATAGACCCCTTGCTGACTTCCGGCGTCGTGCCGAAGTGGCGCAGCAGGGCTACTCCCACGGCATCTACCGCTATCCGGTCCGTACCCGCCAGCACCACCTCTGACCAGACGCGTTTCCCGGTATCTGGGCCGCCGTTGACAAAAGCTTCTACTCCATCCAAAACGATCAAAGCCGGGGTATAGGCTGTATTAATCTCGGCGATCATCAGCCGCTGGTTAGGCGAAGCGTGCAGCTCCTGCATATAGTTGTAAGAGTCTCCAGGAATAACCTTGGCGGCCATTCCCACGCCGTTTTTGAGAGATAGGGTGAAATGGCCGCCGAAGCGATGCGTTTTGAGACAGCACGTCTGGACTACAGCATCGCACTCCATGCACGGCCGGGCAAAGGCAAAGCCCTTTTGCCAATGACTGCCGGGAGGTTGCAGCTTCACCCAATCCTTTGCCTTTATCTCATCTAGCACCAGGGTATTGAAGCCCATTTTCTGGCTCAGCGAAAATATACCCTTCTGCTCCATCGTTTGCCGCGTATCTCCCATACCGCTGCGATCTACCAGAGTGATAGCCGTGGCTCCTTGTGACCACAATCTCTGGATCAGCGTCTGTAGCACATCGGGGTGGGTGGAGCCGGGAGCCGGATCGGCGCTGTTAAAGTTAGGCTTAAGGACGACATATTTCCCCTTAACGGGATTGATCCCTAACAGCGCCAGTGCTTGCTGTACTCCTACCGCCCGGTTCCGCGTCTTGACGAAGGCTACCCGCGCCATCCCAGGGTCCTCTATTGCCACTATTGCAGTAGGCGCTGTGGTGGGTGTTGCCGCAACCGTCGACATTGGTGTGATAGTGGCTTGAGGCAAAGTGGGTGTGGACGGCAGGATGGTGGGCGTGGCTTGTTGGGGTGGTACAGCGGATGGGGTTGGGTCGGATGTCGCGGCTGCCTGAGGTGCTGCGGTCGGAATGGCGGCTGGTGTCTCGAGTCCGGCTTGGGCACAGGCATTCAGCAGAGGTGCCGCCCAGACTATGTTACCCACCTCGGCCGCTTGGCGCAGGAAACTCCGGCGGCTGATTGAATGTTTGGATCTGAATTTCTCCATCTAAATATACCTCAAAAAATCTGGTCAGTCTGTTAGTCTTCACCTTGACCGGGTTCCTCCTTCCCATTGGAGAAATCACCGATTACCCAGTCTTCAACGATAAGATCTGGAACACGCTCAAACTCCCGTGTATTATGTGTAACTAACGTCAAACTCCGGCTCAATGCCTGGGCTGCAATCAGCATATCTAGAGATCCAATAGGAGCCCCCTGGACCTCTATATCTGCTCTGAGATGGCCGTAAGTGATAGCCGCATCCATATCAAAATCAACTACGGTGAGTGGAATCAGAAATTGGTCGAGCGCTTGTTGGTTTCGGAACGGTTGGCTGCTCTTATGTACGCCCAAATAGAGTTCCGCGACTGTAATGGCTGAAATACCGATATCAGATGGAGCATACTGAGTCAACCTGTTGAACAGATGGGCCGGTTTGCGACGAATGATATAGATGCAGATGTTGGTATCTAAGAGAAACCTCATTCAAACATTGAACCCCGATCCTGAATATCCGGTTGCTCTCGTTGCTCCAGAAAGTCATCCGAGAACAGATCCAGGCTGTCAAGCAAAGTTTGCCAAGAATCTTGTTCGGGGATTAGCACTACAGCATTCCCGATCTTTTTCAGATAGACTTTGGTGCCACTAAAACGGTATTCTTTAGGTAACCGGATGGCTTGACTCTTGCCATTTCGAAATAGTTTAGCTGTATCCATCGCTGAAGTTCTCCTCTATGGTATATACTATTAGTATATACCATAGGGCGGCTAGATACAAGGGATTAGGAAGACTAATTTCTCTATCAGGCTTTCTTCGCGACTGTGGCTTCAGGATGACCGGGCTGGCTTAATCTCAAACTGCGCCATCGACAACCGGCCGGAGACTTCCATAGAAAGTCCTACGAAGGCGAACCCATAGCTGTGTACCTGGCGCAAACACTCGTCCAGTGACTTGGGTTTTGGCGGCCTGCCTGCCCAGCTATGATGCCATAGCTTTTCATCATTGTGTAGCGTAATCCGGTTCGGTTCCGGCGCCCATTTACCGTCGGAGATCGTCAGCGGATGGCCGGAATAGTGCCAGCGTTGGCCGGGGATATTGATCCAGAAATCGCAGATGGCGCCCCCCAGGTCGAGGCCATCCCCTCTGAGGTATGCCGACACCTCCGCCTCGCGCAGGTCGATAGGATCGGCGTTCTCCCATTCGCGGTAGTAAATCAGCGCCAGGATCGACTCCGGCTTTTCCGGTACGTCGGCGCTCCAGCGGGTATGGTCCGTCCACACATAACTGCCGTTGTTGACGCCCCCATTCCTGGCCCAGGTCGTCAGGATCATAATACTGGGGCCGCTCGCAATCACACTGGCGTGGTAATCGTACGTACACCAATTCTCAGGCCCTTTTTCGAAGCTATTTTTGATCATTGTGCTCTCCTCTGCTGGGATTGATTGTGAGATGGGTGAATTAAAACCGTTAGGCTGTGTCCACTGCCGAAGTCTTGTTTCGAGTACTATATTACCGGATTATTGGAAAACTGCAATATACTCGGCGAACGAATTCGATTCCGGGATTGGCAGATCCTAAATCACGTTATGTTCAGGTATTCCCAGACCCTGGGCAAACCGTTCCAGCGTCAAACTTCTGACATCTACGGTGCGCGGCGCGCCGTCCAGAATCCATTCACTCATCACCAAGCCGGAGATGGGGCCGTGCATAAAGCCGTGGCCGGAGAAGCCGGTCATCATATAGAAACCCGCTACCTCCGCTGCCGGGCCCAATATGGGATGAGCATCGGGTGTCACCTCGTAGAGTCCCGCCCAATCCGCTATAATTTGGGCGTCTTCCAGCGCCGGCATGCGCGCCATAGCTGCTTCGAGGGCCACCATCCGCCATTCGGGATCGACGGAAATATCGAAGCCTGGAGCTTGGTGGATATTCGATTTTCCGGTCAGAATACCCCCCGTTTCCCAATGAAAATAAAGATTATCCTTGAAGAAGATGGTGAAGGGAAAGGCCTGTGTTAAACCGGGAATCGGGCCGGTGACGCTTATCTGCCGGCGGATAGGCACCATAGGTATATCTACACCGGCCATCTGACCAACCAGGGCCGACCAGGGACCGGCGGCATTCACGACCACCGGCGTATCAATCCAGCCTTGGGATGTCTGCACGGATTGGATCATGCCATGGCGGACCGAAATCCCGCGCACTTCCACCCCCGTCAGCACCTTTACTCCCAGCCGGGTTGCCTGGCGCGCATACCCTTGCACTACACTGTTGGGGTTGCACAGCCCATCCCTTTGGTAAAAGGTGCCCGCCAGCACGCCTGCTGTATTGACCAACGGCTGGAATTTTCCTTCTGTCGTAGCTTGCAGGTATTTTTCGATATCTTGCGGATCAAGCCATGCTGTCATCACGCCCAGATGATGTTGCAGCTCTACTGCAGCGCGGAAAGCTGCCATCTCCTCCTCCGTTTGGGCGAGCAGCAGGTAACCACACTGGTTGAGACCG
Source organism: Chloroflexota bacterium (assembly GCA_009692745.1). Classification (GTDB taxonomy): domain Bacteria; phylum Chloroflexota; class Anaerolineae; order Epilineales; family SHYO01; genus SHYO01. Next base: position 32,690 of record SHYO01000004.1, on the reverse strand, counting down.
ATCTCCTGGCCCATTTCCTCCGCGAAGCGTTCCAGCATGGCGATACTGGCGATCGATAAGCGGATATTTACCTCAGTAGAGAATTGGTGGCGGATGCCCCCGGCGCACCGGCCCGTCGCGCCGCTTCCTAAGAATTCTTCCCGTTCCAGCAGGACGATCTTCCCGGCCCCACGGCGGGCCAGGTGATAGGCCAGGCTGGTGCCCATGACGCCACCACCGACAATGACGATGTCTGCTATCTTTGGCAGGTCCATAAAACTAGTCTAAGGCGAACGCTGCTTGGCGTCAAGCGGGACATAGGAATATGTCTTTTATATAGGGCTGGGCGTTGTTAAACGTCCCAAGCCCTCTATATATAATCTATATAAATCTAGAGAAATTTAAGGTTTGCAGCCCTGCCGCTTCTGTGTGTTTCGAGCTATTTCAAGTCGCTTTTTGATTTGTTTTTACCTGAATGTTAAAAGGGTTCCCCACAACCCTACGTAAATCAGCCCACAACCCTACGTAAGTCGCCCCACAACCATACGTAAATCGGCCCACAACCCTACGTAAATCCTGGTGCGGCCGATTGCCCAGGCTGGTAACCGGGGGTATCATATCCGGCTACTGTCGATCCTACAGCTATGAGGAATAATCATGATATCGTCAGATACCCCGCAAGTCGACACAAGATTGAAAGTTGGCATTATCGGTTGCGGTATCGGCAAATCCCACGCTGAGGCCTATACTCAACTGCCTAACGTGCAGATCGTGGCTCTGGCCGGTCTGGATGTGGAGCGCTGCGCTCAATTGGCCCGCACCTATAGTATTTCCCGCGTTTACAAGGAATATACAGATTTGCTACAGGATGATGAGGTGCAGGCCGTCAGTATTGGCCTGCCGAATTTCCTGCACGCTCCGGCTGCGATAGCCGCCTTGGAAGCAGGCAAGCACGTCCTCTGCGAAAAGCCCCTGGCGCGCCGGGCGGCAGAGGCGCAGCAGATTGTGGATAAAGCCCAAGAAGTGGGTAAGGTACTATCAATCTGTTACAATCACCGTTTCCGCAACGATGTCCAGATGATGCGCCAGGCCGTCAGCGCCGGCCACCTGGGCGAGGTGTATTACGCCAAGGCCGGCTGGATGCGCCGCTCCGGCATTCCCGGGCTTGGCACCTGGTTCACCAATAAGGAGCTTTCCGGCGGTGGTCCTTTGATCGATTTGGGTGTCCATGTGCTGGATATGGCGCTCTTCGTCCTGGGATATCCCCAGCCCCTGACAGTCAGCGCTGCCACCTATGCGAAATTCGGGCCACAAGGGAAGGGAGGATTTATCGGCGGGCGCTTTACCAACCTGACAAACGGCAAATTCGACGTCGAGGATTTGGCTACGGCCTTCATCCGGCTGGAGGGGGGCTTGACCCTCACTCTGGAGACCAGTTGGGCTAGCTATAGTTCCTTTGGGGATGATTTCTATATCCATCTCATGGGAGATATAGGTGGAGCGGATATGACCGTCCGCTCTTACACCACTACAGACACACTCCGTTTTATCGGAGATATGATGGGATACCCGGCTGTCTCCCGTAACTTTGGTGGCGAAGGGGGCAAACACTTGGGAGCGGTGCAAGATTTCGTAGACGCGATCCTGAATCACCGAGAGCCTTTGGCCACCGGTGCGCAAGGGGTGACCTGCATGCAGATCATTGATGCGATTTACCAAAGTGCAAAGCAAGGACGAGAAGTTGAGATGGCAGGTCTGGCGTGAGGCGCGGGACTTCCCGGTAATTTCCAGGAGAGCAGGGACTTTAGGGTTGTATGGCTGCCAATTTCGACCCGTAACGATCCGCGGCTATAATTGAAGTGAGTAATGCAGGAAGGAATGAGAAATGACCCAGGAAAATGCGGCCAACGGTATCCCGGCCGTCGAATTTCACCAACGCCAGGATGCGGTCCGTCGTCTGTTGGTCCAAGACAGGTTAGACGGTTTACTCGCGGTGGGCCGCTCTTTTTATGATCGGCCCGGTCACGTGGCCTATCTCTGTAACCATTTCCCCCCCTTCCCTTCGGGTCCGTATATCGCGGAACAGGGAGGCTTGGGGTTGGCCCTCTTTTGGTTATCCGCCCACCAGGATCGCACTGTACTCATCGCCGACCTGGCCTACCGGCGGGATATGGTGGTCGCCGCCGATGTGGTCCTGGGTGCGGTGTCCGGGAAGCAGGTGGCTACAGTGCTGCGCCAGGCCGGCGTAACCACCGGACGTGTCGCTGTAGCCGGTGAGGACATGTTGCCGTACCCTTTGCGGCGTGAGTTGCAGCAGGCTTTGCCGCAGTTGGAATTGATATCGGGAGATTCCTATCTGTGGCAATTGCGCAGCACGAAAAGTCCGAGTGAGATCCAATTGTTGCGGCGGGCTGCTGATATTGCCGCGGTTGGGTTGCAGGCTGCCGCGATGGAAGTGCAGCGTGGGGCGGCAGACGCTACGGTTGTACGCGAATGTGATGTAAACGCGGCCGGGATTAGTGCGGCGATGCGGGCCGGCGCCGATTATATCCGCTACCTGCGGGTGCATTCCGGTCCCTACTCCGGTGGAGGGACGCGCTGGCCCCAGGCCTTCGAGCGCTTCTTGCAACCTGGCGAAATGGTAGCTATGGATATCATCGGTGCGTATTGGGGGTACAATTTCGACGTCTTGCGCTGTGTGACGGTGGGTGAACCGGATGAGACCCAGGCATCCGCTTTAGAAGCGGCAGTAGCTGCTACCGAGGCTGTAGTAGCGGCCTGCCGTCCGGGGGCAGATTACCAGGCTCTCATGGCAGCTTGTCGCCAGGGTCTGGGTAATCACGGCTTTGCCGCCCCTGCCCGAGCTTTTCTGGGCCATGCCATTGGCCTGGAGACTATGGAGTTCCCCTATCTGCAACCGGACCAGGAGTTCCAGTTGCAGCCAGGTATGGTTTTGTGCATTGAGCCGGTGGTGCGCTTGACGGACGCGGCCCACCAGGGCGAAGGGTGCTCTATCGAGCAGGAGATTGTGGTGCGGGATGGCGCGCCGGAGATACTTACCGGCATTACGCCCCGCTTGTGGCGTCCTATGCTGGCATAATATACTGCTGGCATAAGATTTTATGGCGGCTGAGTATCGCCGTCTGCTAATCCACTGATAGTACTGACTTTCTCTTTTACAGAGAATGAGGGCTTTGTCTGCATGGTTACAAAATTGAGAGTATTGGGAATATTGATCTGCGGGTTAACGTTAGGCGCGTGTAACCTGTCCGGACAGACACAACAAAGCACCCCCACTCCTGTGAATCCCGTCCCTGCGACCGTAAAGTCGCCGGTGACTCCAGAGTCGCAAGTGACTGCGATGGTTGCCCCTGTAGCTACCCAGGCTAATCCTACCATCGCTATTCCTCCTCCTACTACCACCGGCAGCGCATCTCCGGCGAGTGTTGCACCAGCCTCTCCCACAGCCGCGCGCCCATCTCCGACTTCTATGCAGGGAACGCCACCCTTCTCTGCCACCGCTGCGCCATCGATTTTTAATTCCCAGCAGGTAACTCTAGCCCTGGAAGAGGTTGCCCACGGCTATACTGAGCCTTTATTTGTCACCTCTGTTGGAGACGGCAGCGGGCGCATATTTGTAGTAGAGAAACGGGGCAGGATTCGCAGTCTCCCCGACGGCCAACTCTTTTTGGAAATCAGCCAGCGCATCCGTTCCAGCGGCAGTGAGCAGGGGTTGCTGGGTCTGGCATTTCACCCCCATTATTCGCTGAATGGCTATTTCTACGTGGATTACATCGATACCAACGGCGACACAGTGGTGGCCCGCTTCAACCTGACGGCAGATAAGAGTGCTGGCGACCCGGGGAGCGAGAAACGCCTGCTGCAACAGAAACAACCCGCTGCCAACCATAATGGCGGTATGCTGGTCTTTGGTCCTGATGGGTACCTGTATATTGGCTTGGGGGACGGCGGCGGGGCCAATGATACCTATGGGAATGGGCAGAACCTCAAGACCTTCCTGGCCAAGATTTTGCGTATTGATGTCGACAAGGGCGATCCTTATGGTATCCCGTCGAATAACCCCTTCGTAGGGAACAACAATGCCCTGCCGGAAACCTGGGCCTATGGCCTGCGCAATCCCTGGCGTTTCAGCTTTGACCGCCTGACCCATGATCTTTACATCGGCGACGTGGGCCAAAACCAATACGAAGAGGTGGACTTCCAGCCGGCCGCCAGCCACGGTGGAGAGAATTACGGTTGGTCTGTCCTGGAAGGGTTCCATTGTCTACGGGGAAATACTTGTGACAAGACCGGCTTGGTGCTGCCCGTGGCCGAGTATGATCATAGTAAAGGTTGCTCGCTGACCGGCGGGTATGTCTACCGTGGTAAGCAATATCCTCTGCTCCAGGGTGCGTACCTTTTCGGAGATTATTGTACCGGGCGGATTTGGACCCTTTCGCGCGATCAGGGTGGCAATTGGCAGACTGTGGAGCAATTGGATACGGATTTGCAGATTAGCGCCTTCGGCGAGGATGAATCCGGTGAGGTTTATATCACCGATATTGGAAAGGGTGTCATCTACCGGGTTACGGCGAAGCAGAAATAAGGTTGTAGGATTTTCAGCCGGCTATTATTGCGTTTTAGCGTTCATGAAGCAGAAAGGAAAAATGGATATGTTGCAAGTTGGTGATACGGCTCCGGATTTTGAGTTGTTGAGTGATGCCGGTAAGAAGGTGCGTCTGGCGGATTTCCAGGGGCAGATAGTCGTCATATATTTCTATCCGAAGGATGATACTCCCGGCTGCACTAAAGAAGCCTGCGGTTTTCGCGATAGTTTCCCCCATTTCTCAGGGGCGGGGGTCATTTGGGGAATCAGCCCTGACAGTGTCGAGGACCACGTGAAGTTCAAAGAAAAATATAATCTGCCCTTTACGCTGCTATCAGATCCGGATCATGAGGTGGCCGAAAAGTATAGCGCCTGGGGTGAAAAAAATAACTACGGCAAAACCTATATGGGTATTTTGCGCACCACGATTATAGTGGGCGCCAACGGTACGATTATGAAAATTTTCGAGAAGGTGAAGCCGGAGGGCCACGCCGAAGAAGTGCTATCTGCTATCCAAACTGCTTAGCAGGTAAGATAAGAACGGGCGGCCCTTGAACCGCAAAACAGGGGCCGCCTTTTGTTTTCGTTCCGCTCTATTCCGCTTTCTCTTCCCTGACTTTAACTCGAGACATGGATTTCATGGCTACTTGTGCAATCAGGTCTGCGGTGTCGCGGGCAGCCAGGGGGCGGGCCTGCTGCTGAGCCGCCTGAGCGATGCGCTGCAACTCGGGATTGCTGGGCTGCAGTAAGCGGTATACCGTCTCGCCTACCCCCACGGGTATGGGAACCATCCTTCCCGCTCCGGTTTCCACCACAAAGGTGACATTTCCCTCTTCCTGTCCAGGAATATAATCGAAGAGAATCATAGGCAGGCCACTAATCAGTGCTTCGGAGATCGTACCGGGACCAGCTTTGGTGATGAGGAGATCGGCTGCCCGCATCCATTCGTGCATATTCCGCACGAAACCTGTGGTGGTGGTGGATACCGGCCAATTGGTCTTTTCCAACTGCGCTTTAAGGCCCGCGTTCCGCCCTGCTATCACCACCAGGTGCAATGCAGCTCCGCTATGGGCAACTGCCTGGGCAATCGAAAAGACTGGCCCCATACCCTCGCCACCACTAATGAGCAGAACTACCGGTTTGTCTGTAGGTAACCCCAATCGGGCTTTCATCTCCACCTTGGAGATGTTGATCTCCTCGAGAAACCGCTCATGTACTGGGAGACCGGTAACCTTGAGACGCTCTGGTGAGATGCCATACTGTAATCCCAAATCGTAGGCGCCTGTGGTTGGCACCACAATTAGATCAGCTTTCGGATGGTACCACGTACGGTGAGCCGAGAATAGGTCCGTGACAACAATCACATAAGGAATGCGGGGGTGAATGGTAGCCAGTACTGAAAGTGCCAGGTGGTTTGCCAGCGGGTGGACCGAGACAACCACGTCGGGCTTTTCTGCCACAATCAATGCGCGCATCCGTCTTTGCCCCAGACGCGCCATCATGCGGGTGCCGTATCTATAGGGGTAGGGATGGTTGGTAAAGCGCCACAAAAATCCCCATAGCCAACTGGCTGAATTAACGGTGGGACGATACAGGTTCCCACCGCGATTGAGAGGCGGGGGAATACATTTGTTGAGGAAATCCACCATCTGGGATTCGAATTGTCCAGGCCAATGAAGATTGTAGGCCGAGATAATTGCTTCGGCGGCGCTGCGATGCCCGCCACCTGTGTCTGAAAAGAGAATAAGAATTTTCAATCTCTACTCTACCTACCCTATGGGTTGTTGGGGTAAATGGCCGCCGGTAAGCATTGATCCGGCCTCCGTAGCGCCTTTACCGGTTAATTGAAGATATGCCAAAGTCCACATGGTCGAGTTGAACGCATTCCAGAAGCCGCCAATTAAACTGAGAAATATGATCAGTACTGTAACCAGGGGAATTGCTATCAGCACGGCTGCCAGCAGATTCTGAGTGGAGGTGTAAAGTGCCAGGGGTAAGATGAACATCCCTCTGATGGCGACTCCGGCCAATGCGCCAAAAATTGAAAACCAGATGATATTCAGCACACCGATGACAATGACAAGTAAAATAAACTCCCCCAAATAGCGCCTGAAGAACTGCCATCCCCCAGCAATACCATCCATGATGCCGGTACCTTGCACCACGCAGTGCCGTTCTGTCAGGCTTCGCAGCAATTCCACCAGGACCAGGCACAGCAGGAAAATCAGCGAGAGACAAATGATCAGCGCTGCCCCGCCCAAGAAAGCTCCGAATAAAGGTCCAAAGTCTGGCGGCACACCTGTCTGTGCGCTCTGTAGGATGCCACTAGAGAGTATTAATACGATGAGGAAGGTCATGATTACCGCTGCAAAGAGTAGGGCTGGCAGGTTAAATAGTACCGAGATAGCCAACATTGACCTATAATGGGGCATCGCCAGGCGAAAACCCCTGGCCGTTGAGACGGACTCCCCTTTAGCAATCTGAACCACAGAGGCAATCAGGGAAGTCCGGGCCAGAATGCGCCCTAGCCATGCCAGTACGCTGATGAAGAGCCCCAGGCAAGCCAGAGCGATCAGAAAGGGAATGAAACTGCCGATATCCAGCCGCATCGTGCTGAGGGCGGAAGGCGTTTCCGGTGGATTAAATCTGTAATTGATACTCGCTGAATATCCTCCGCTGCCACCTCCCAGGATTGCGAGGATAAAGCCGTAAATCCAAAGATTGCGGTGGCGACTAGCTATTGCGAAAGCCTGGGTTATAATTTGACTGTAGTTCATCTTCTACCTTTGGTGGGCCGGCTACCTATCAAGGCTGCAGAGTAGGGTGATACGCCCAACTGGGAATATACTTAACCTCAGCATTATACCATATATTTCCACCAGACCCTGCTGCGCCTGTTCGACATCAAGAGAGATCCCTGCTAGAATCTCTCTTTAGAGGGAGAAAAAGACTATGGATCGGGCCATTTATCTGGACTATTCGGCTACCACGCCGGTTGATTCTCGCGTCGTGGAGGCCATGTTACCCTACTATACTGAGAAATACGGGAACTCGTCAAGTATCCACCGTTTCGGACAACGCGCCCTGCAGGCCCTGGAAGGCGCCCGTGAGCGCATTGCCAAAATACTATATTGCCACCCCAAGGAAATCATATTCACCAGTGGTGGCTCGGAGTCTGACAACCTGGCGCTGCGAGGTGTCGCTTTTGCCAGCCGCCAGCGTGGCCGCCATATTATCACATCTGCCGTGGAGCATGAAGCGGTTTTGAAGACAGCCCGCCAATTGCAGAGCGAATTTGGGTTTTCCCTCACGGAGGTGCCGGTAGATCGTTTTGGCCGGGTTGATCCGGCTAGTATTCAGCAGGCCATCATCCCCGAGACCATCTTGATCACCATAATGGCGGGTAACAACGAAGTAGGGACCCTGCAACCGGTCCGTGAGATTGCAGAAATCGCACGGCGGCATGGCGTACCATTCCACAGTGATGCGGTGCAACTGCCAGGTCACGGGGATTTAAATGTCAGTGAGATGGGCGTCGATATGCTCTCCCTGTCAGGTCACAAATTTTATGCCCCCAAAGGTATGGGGATTTTGTATGTCAAGCGAGGTACTCCCCTGGTTAACCTCCTCACCGGCGGCTCCCAAGAGGGCGGGCGGCGTGCTGGTACCGAGAACGTAGCCGGAGCTGTTGCCCTGGCGACAGCCCTGGAACTCGTGCAGCAAGATCTAGATCAGGAGGCCAAGCGGTTGCGCCATTTGCGTGATCGTTTGCTGCAGGAGATCCCGGCGCGCGTGCCAGGCGCCGAGATAACGGGGCATCCCACAGAGCGGCTGGCCCATCATGCGAGTTTCCTTATCCCGGATGTCGAGCCGGAGAGTCTTATCCTGGGGTTGGATTTCGCGGGTATTGCTGCCTCCAGTGCCTCTGCCTGCCATGCGGCTGCCCAGGAGCCCTCCCATGTCCTGGCGGCGATGGGCGTTGCGGCTGAGCGAGCTCTGGGTAGTTTGCGGCTTAGCTTGGGACGTTGGACCACAGATGACGAAGTGGATTATGTCCTTAATACATTGCCGGGCATTGTCAGTCGCCTGCAGAGCTTGAACCAGGCTGCCGTATAAATCTGGCATGGGATTTTCGGTCTGGCGGCCTAACTTTGTGCAATATGGCGCGAATGCATTTGACAAAAGAAGGTAATACTTTTATACTTGGGTCAGCGCCCAATCCCATAAATTAGGCATAATTACAGCTAATTCTACTAGAGGGAATACATATGGCTGAAACCAATGGACATACTTCCCCAATCTCTTTAATAGATGATGAAGATCAGTTTATTATTGAGCAGGTCAAGCAGAGCGTTTTGGTAACCACGGTTGATAAACTGATCGACTTGGTCGATAATATCAATAATTGGGGGCGCCGCTCTTCACTTTGGCCGATGCAATTTGGATTGGCTTGCTGTGCTATTGAAATGATTTGTACTGCTGCTTCCCGCTATGATATCTCCCGTTTCGGGGCCGAGCTTTTCCGTCCTTCACCGCGCCAGGCTGATTTCATGATTGTCTCCGGCACGGTTACAAAGAAGATGGTACCTCAGATTGTGCGCCTCTATAATCAAATGCCTGAGCCTAAATACGTCATCTCCATGGGAGCCTGCGCCACCGGCGGCGGACCCTTTAAGGAGGGATACAATGTTGTTTCAGGCATCGATAAGTATATTCCGGTGGATGTCTATGTGCCCGGTTGCCCTCCCACACCTCAGGCCTTGCTGCATGGTCTGATGACGCTACAAGCCAAGATCGATAATGAATCGATCCGTACTGCACGCTGGTACCGCAGTGGCGAGGTTGAGGAAGCCCCTATACCGATTTTGGGACCGGATATCATCGATGTGCGCCAAATTCCGGATATCCGAGCTGAGGCTATGCGGGTGCGGGCTGCCACGCAAACTGTAGGCGGTACGGCGACTGACCGGCCAGATAGCACAAGCACAGCCACTGCTGCTAAGACATTGAAGGTGGATGGCCACGCCGTCAGTCCTAAAGGCAAGACTGCACCTCCCCTTTCCGCAGAACGGTTAGCCCAGGTGAAATCCTTAAAGAAGACCTGAGGAGAGAGGTCCTATGGTAATCGCTGAAGCCACTACTGTAAAACTTTCTGAAATTGATGCTGTCCTGAAGCAGGTCAACGCACTTTTCCCCAATGCTGCTACAAAGGATACCAACGGATCCCTTGTGGTTGCCAATGATAAGCTGGTCGATGTTGCCAACTATCTGAAAGATGATCTGGCAGCCGACTATTGCAGCAGCGTAACTAGTGTGGATTACCCGGACCGTTTCGAGGTGGTTTATCACCTCTATTCCGTCAGCAAGCAGGAAGGTCCGCTGGTGATGAAGGCCCATGCGGACAAGGGTAATCCTATCGTGCCCTCCATGGTCTCAGTTTGGGCCGGCGCTAATCTGCAGGAGCGCGAAGTCTATGATATGATGGGTATTCGCTTTGCTGGGCATCCCAACTTGAAGCGCGTTTTGATGTGGGAAGGCTTTGAGGGTTACCCACTGCGTAAGGATTACAAAGAGCCCTACTACGAGGAGGAGAAGAAGCCCTACGACTCGCGCCATCCCGGTGGGCATCATCAACGCGCTGAAGAACGAGTCCCCTGGGGTAAAAATGTCCAATACCCGGCAGGCTTTGATCCCGACGAGATGACCGTCATCAAGACCGAAAATCTGCCTTTGGTAGATGCCTTGGATCTGCGGGCCGGACGCTTTAAGACCGACCGTTTTATCGTCAACATGGGCCCCCAGCATCCCAGTACCCACGGGGTCTTCCAGATGCGTATTACGCTGGATGGGGAAACTATCGTTGATCTTGAGCCGGTGATGGGCTATCTGCACCGCAATCACGAGAAGATCGGTGAGCGTAATATGTGGCTGATGAATATGCCCTTTACCGATCGCCTCGACTACATCTGTTCTATGGGCAATAACCTGGGCTATGCCCTGGCTGTGGAAAAATTGATGGGGGTTGAGGTTCCCGAGCGAGCGCAATACATTCGGGTGATTATGGCCGAGCTGACCCGCATTGCCAATCATTTCTGGGCCATTGGTTTCTTGCTCAATGACCTGGGTGCTTTCTTCACCCCCTCACTATATGCAATTGAGGAACGCGAGCTTATTTTGGATCTTTTCGAGATGACTGCCGGCTCCCGCATGATGTGCAATTATATGCGCTTTGGCGGTATAGCGGCCGACCTACCGGAGGAGTTTTTGCCCCTGTGCCACGACCTGGTCTATAATCGCATGAACCGCAAGATCGATGAGATGGATACCTACTTAAGCCAGAATGAGATTGTGCTGGCGCGGGGTAAGGGGATTGGTATCCTTCCGCCGGACATGGCGATTAATTACAGCACCGCCGGTCCGGTGCTGCGGGGTTCGGGGGTCCCTTACGATGTTCGCCGGGCTCAACCCTATAGTATTTACGACCGCTTTGACTTCAAGGTCTGTACCCGATCCGAGGGAGATGTCTACGCCCGGTATGCCGTGCGCTTGGATGAGATGCGCGAAAGCGTGAATATCTTGAAGCAAGCTATGAACCAACTCCCTGCCGGCCCGATTATGGGTGGTCGTAAGGCCTGGCAGATTCGTGTGCCTAAGGGCGAAGCCTACGGCCGGGTGGAAAATCCTAAGGGTGAGTTGGGCTTTTTTGTGGTCAGTGACGGAAGCGCCAATCCCTACCGCTATCATGTGCGCGCCACCAGCTACATTAACTTGAATGTTTTGGGTGAGCTTTGCAAGGGACATACTGTGGCGGACGTTGTGGCCATTCTTGGTAGTATTGACATCGTTTTAGGTGAAGTTGACCGCTAAACAGAGCATGGGCCCTCATCCTTGTAGGAGAGAGTATGTTTGGATTAGGCGTAATTAAAGGGATGGGTGTAACCCTTAAACACCTGATAGATACTTATATTGAAGATTTTTCTCATAATGGACGCCGTTATCGCCCCGATGCCGCCGCTGTGCGCCAACTTGCTAGTGGGCGCGGTTCTTTTACCGTCCAATATCCAGAGGAAAAACTGGCAATTCCCGAGCGCTTCCGCTTCTTCCCCTTCCTGTTGAAAGAGCAGGTGCAGGATGATGCTGCCGTCGGAACGGGCGCCGGGGGTGTGGTATGGAAAGATCGTTGTACCGCCTGCGGCATCTGTGCTAAAGTCTGCCCGCCGCAATGTATCTGGATCGTGCAGGCTAAAAAGCCGGATGGTAAGCCCAAGCCTGAACCGGACGAGTTCTACATTGATACATCGATTTGCATGCAATGCGGCTATTGTGCCGAGTATTGTCCCTTTGATGCTATTAAGATGAACCATGTCTTTGAGCTCAGCACCTATGAGCGGCATCAAAGCCATATATACACGAAAGAAATGCTGACGCTGCCTGTGGAGTATTATGCCGAGACTCACCCCATTGCATATGCCCAGGAAGAGGCGGTTCGTGCAGCTAAAGCCAATAAAAGTAAGAAGTAAAATCCTAAACTTTCACTCATCGGGGTGTGCGTTCATACTGCCCATTTCAGAGGAGCATCACCATGCTGCAAAGCTACGTCCCGATTCTGATCTTGCTGGTGCTTGCTACGGGATTTGCCCTGATTTCCATTTTGCTCGCTACTTTTATAGGTCCTAGGCACCCGAACACCCGCAAGCTTTCTCCATATGAATCCGGTATGACACCTATAGGTCCCGCCATGCGGCGCTACCCGGTTAGGTTTTATCTGGTAGCTGTGCTGTTCATCCTATTCGATATAGAGATTATCTTCTTCTTCCCGTGGGCCTTGATTTTTCGCCAGTTAGGATTTTTCGGCTTGGTTGAAATTATGGTCTTCATCCTGATTCTGTTGGTTGGCTACGCCTACGTCTGGAAGAAGGGGGCCTTAGATTGGGAGTGAAAAATACTATGGCTGATCTGCAAATGGTAGTGAGCCAGGTGCAAGAGCGTTTTACGTCCAATGTTCTGGAGGTGGTGGAGTTCCGCGGAGAATATACGCTGCTCGTCACGCCTGAGAGCCTGTTAAATGTGCTGACCTTTCTGCGCGATACCCCAACCTGTAACTTTGAGATGCTGATCGATGCCACTGCCATTGATCTCCTGGGCAGCGAGCCGCGCTTCAGGGTGTTGTACCACCTCATTTCCATGAAAAATAATCTACGCCTGCGGGTAAAAGTCCCCGCTGGTGGGGAAAACCCCGAAATTCCTTCGGCCTGCGGGGTCTATCTCAACGCGAACTGGTATGAACGGGAAATATATGACCTCATGGGTATCCGTTTCTCCGGCCATCCGGATTTAACCCGTATCCTGTTGCCGGATGATTGGATGGGCCATCCGTTGCGGAAGGACCACCCATTGGTCTACGAGGAAGTGGCTTTTACCCATAACGTCAAGCGTCTTCATGAGCATAAGCCCTTTGCGAAGGATTAGCTGTTTGCTCGCCCAACTGGGTTGGGCAGGATAAAGGGGTTAGAAAAATGTCTATGAGTAAACGTCCGGAAAAAGCCAAGCCGGTTCTCGCTGCGGAGAGAGCCGCTGCTGAAGTGGCTGCCGCCAGAACGGGTGCCGTCAGAACGGGAGCTGGTCAAGGTGTAACCTTAATGCCCGATCCTCTCGACGAGGACTTAATGGTTTTGAACATGGGGCCGCAGCACCCCAGCACCCACGGTGTGTTGCGCTTGCTGTTGGAGTTGGAAGGTGAGACGGTGCGGACGGTCAAGCCGGATGTCGGTTATCTGCACACGGGTATAGAAAAGACCTCTGAATATAAGACCTTTACCCAGGATATCGTGATGTATGACCGCCTGGATTATCTGGCGCCGATGTCCAATAACCTGGTATATTGTTTGGCGGTTGAAAAGCTGATGGAAGTAGATGTGCCGCCGCGCGCCCAATACCTCCGCGTGCTCCTGGTGGAGTTGACGCGTCTGGCCAGTCACCTGGTTTGGCTTGGTACCCATGCTCTGGACCTGGCAGCTATGAGCGTTTTCCTCTATTGCTTCCGTGAGCGCGAGATCATCCTGGATATCTTTGAGATGGTTTCCGGTGCCCGCATGATGAGTAGCTATTTCCGCATCGGTGGTCTGCATGACGACGTTCCGGCGCATTTTAACGAAGCTGTACAAAACATTCTCAACATTATGCCCGCCCGCATCGACGAATATGAAGGTTTGCTCACCAAAAACCCCATTTTTCAGGAACGCACCCAGGGCGTCGGTGTTATTTCACCACAGCAGGCTATTGCCTGGGGTGTTACCGGTCCATCTCTGCGCGGTTCAGGGTTTAACTGGGATTTGCGCAAAGCCCAACCTTATTCCTCTTACCAGGATTTTCAGTTTGATGTACCCTTAGGTAGCCACGGTGATGTCTACGATCGTTACCTGGTACGCATAGAGGAGATGCGCCAAAGCGTAAAGATTGTGCAACAGGCGCTGGATCGCATGCCCGACGGACCGGTAATCACGAGTAACCGGAAGGTATCCCCGCCACCTCGCCATGAGCTGGCCGATAGTATGGAATCCTTAATCCACCATTTTAAGCTGTGGACCGAGGGCTTCAAGGCGCCTGAAGGGGAAATATACATGGGGATTGAATCTCCGCGTGGAGAAGTAGGGGTTTACTTACAGGGGAATGGCACGGCCAAGCCGGGGCGGGTGCATTTTCGGGCTCCCTCGTTTGCCAATTTACAAGCTATGCCTGGAATGTGCAAGGGTGCGATGGTGGCCGATTTGGTGGCCATTATCGGGAGTATCGACATCGTTTTGGGTGATGTGGATCGCTAATATGGCGCGAAGGAAAATTTAGACATGATGACCAGCCTCAAATCAGGCAACATTCTAGAAACCGCGGCACAACCGACCACACGTCTTTCAGAGAGCGCTTTGCGGGAAATAGATGGTCTTATAAAAAAATATGCTACCAAGCGTTCTGCTATCATGCCCGTTTTGTATATTGCCCAGGCGGAATACGGCTATTTGACGCACGAGGCTATCGATGAAGTGGCGCGCATCCTGGAGCTGGATCCCACGGAAGTGCTTTCCATAGCGGGGTTCTACACCTTATACTTCACCCATCCGGTGGGACGCTATGTGGTCCAGATATGCAATGACTTGCCTTGTGCCTTGCGGGGTGCCGAAAAATTTGTGACAGAGGTACGACAGGAGTTGGGTATTGCACCTAATGAAACTACGCCTGATGGTATGTTCACCCTGGAAGCTGTTCCCTGCATTGCGGCCTGTGACAACGCTCCCTGTATGCAGGTCAACCTAGAATATTATGAGAAACTCACGCTTGAGAAAGCCCGCGAGATCTTCGCACAACTGCGACAGGCTGTGAAGGGCTAAGCACCTTCGTGGGGCCAGGAGGCATTACATTTTACTGGCACTGATGGCCGAGCTGACGAGCGTCGGCAGGGAGAGAGATTGGAATGGAACAGGCATTTGTAATTTTACGACACCGAGAAATCCCTGATATTCAACAATTGGGGACATATATAAAAGATGGGGGCTACGAGGCCTGGAAGCGCGCCGTCAAAGAAATGACCGCCGATCAGGTTATCGATGTGGTCAAAGCTTCGGGTTTGCGTGGTCGTGGCGGGGCCGGCTTCCCGGCAGGCGTTAAGTGGAGCTTCGTGCCCAAGAATGTTTTTCCTAAGTATGTGGTGGTGAACGGGGATGAATCGGAACCCGGGACTTTCAAGGATCGGGAGATCATCGAACAGAACCCACACCAGTTGGTAGAGGGTGTGGCTCTCTGCGCCTATGCAATTCAGGCCGAGATAGCTTATATCTACTTGCGTGGTGAGTTCAAGGCGCCTGCCCGTATTCTACAGGCCGCTATAGACGAAGCTTACCAGGCGGGTTTGTTGGGCAAGAATATCCAGGGATCAAATTACTCGCTGAACATCTATCTTCACCTGGGCGCTGGTGCTTATATCTGCGGCGAAGAAACGGCGCTGTTAGAATCCCTGGAAGGTAAATTGGGCCAACCACGGCTACGGCCACCCTTCCCTGCTAACGTGGGTCTGTATGCCAAGCCGACGGTCATCAACAACGTGGAAACTCTGGCCAATGTGCCGCCTATTGTGCGCAAAGGGGCTGAGTGGTATCGCAGTTTCGGCACCGAAAAGAGTCCTGGCACCAAAATCTTCTGTCTCAGCGGCATGGTAAAGCGTCCTGGGAATTATGAGGTGCCCCTTGGTAAGATTAAGATCCGCGATCTGATCTTCGGCGAAGAGTTTGGCCAGGGATTGCTTGCCGAGGGACGTACGGTCAAGGGGGTTTTGCCCGCCGGCGCCTCTGCGCCGGTATTGCCGGAGAGTGCCCTCGATACGCTGCTGGACTATGAATCCGTAGCGGCTGCCGGCTCGATGCTTGGCTCGGCCTCCTTTATCATCATGGATAATACGGTGGATATGGTCTGGGCTGCCACCAAGATGGTCCACTTCTTTAAGCATGAATCCTGTGGTAAATGTACGCCTTGTCGTGAGGGTACCTATTGGATGCTCAATTTGCTGGAAAAGATTGACCACGGGCACGGGGAGCAGCGGGATGTTATAATGCTCGGGAATGTTGCTCAACAGATGCTAGGCGGCAAGTGTTTCTGTCTCCTGGGTGATTTTTCCACCAGCCCGGTAATCTCCACTTTGAAACATTTCCGGAATGAATATGACGCCAAAGTCCAGCTTACCCCTGATGGGGGCGTCGGAACGCATGGCGCTCATGGCTGAGATCAACGTACTTACCGGAACTAGGAGAAAGTCATGCCAAAGGTCACCATAGACGGACAAGAAGTGAACGTACCGGCCGGTACCGTTGTCGTAGAGGCGGCGCGGCAGGTGGGAAATGAGATACCGGTCTTCTGTTATCATCCCAAGCTGGCGCCGGTGGGCATGTGCCGTATGTGCCTGGTGGAAGTCGGCACCCCGCGGTTAAATAAGGACCGCCAGGTGGAATTGGATGTCGACGGCAAGCCAATCATCAACTGGATGCCCAAGTTCCAAACCGGCTGCACCCAGGTTGTCTCCGAAGGTATGGCCATCCGCACCCAAACCTCCCAAGTAGCGGCAGCGCGCAAAGACGTGTTGGAATTTCTCCTCACCAGCCATCCCTTGGATTGTCCGGTGTGCGATAAGGGGGGGGAGTGCCCACTGCAGAATCTGACCATGGCCTACGGCCCTGGGGTTTCTCGTTTTGATTATGCGGTTAAGTTCCATTTCCAGAAACCGGTCCACCTCAATAATCTCATCACGCTCGACCGCGAACGCTGCATTCAATGCGCCCGCTGCACCCGCTTCTCAGACGAGATAGCCGGCGATCCGGTCTTGGGGTTTGAGAACCGCGGCCGCGGCATGGAAATTGTTACCTTAAGTGATCCGCCCTTCGATAGCAAGTTCTCCGGTAATACCACCGATATTTGTCCGGTAGGCGCTTTGACCACCCGTGACTTTCGCTTCCGCGCCCGGGTATGGGAGCTGGAGGATGTCCCCAGTATTTGTAATCACTGTGCCGTAGGGTGCAATACGATCATCGGCCAGCGCGTAAATGACATCAAGCGCATCATGCCGCGCCAGAATGAGAGTGTCAACGAGATCTGGCTCTGTGACAAAGGACGTTTTGCCCATCACTTTGCCAACAGCCGGCAGAGTACTCTCGGCCCCCCAGTACCCTCGGGTACGCATCGCTTGGAAACACCTCTGATCCGTCGCGGGGGACCGCAGGGAGACCGATTGGTGCCTGCCAGTTGGCCGGAGGCTCTCAAGCTGGTGGCCGAAAAACTGAGTGCCGCCGGGCCGGATGGCGTTTATGGGATCAGCGGGGACCGTCTGCCCAACGAGGATATGTACCTCTTCCAGAAATTCTTCCGCCAGGTCTTGGGTTCCAATCACCTGGCGCGCTGGCCCGTAGTGGCTCGTGGCCCGGTCACCGGTACACTCTTCCAAGAGATCGGTCTGTCCAGTGGCAGCAATTTTGGCAAAATGGGGAAAGATACCAGTATTCTGGTCGTCGGCGCCGACGCTGAGGAGGAAGCTCCCATTCATTTCCTGCGCATCAAGCAGGCAGGCGACCGGGGCGCCGCGCTGATTGTGGCGAATCCGTACCATACCAAGCTGGAAAAATACGGTCGCCATTGCTTTGTCTACCGGCCGGGATCGGCTGCCGCTTTCGTCTGGGGCTTGGTGCGGGCCATTATGGATGCTGGCCTGGAACAAAAGGAGTTTTTGGGGAGCCGTGCTACCGGCCTGGCTGAGTTGCAAACCGGCATGGAGCAGTATACCGTCGCCCGCGCCGCGGAACTGGCAGGCGTAAAAGCGGAAGATCTGCAAGCTGCCGCCCAGACCTTTGCCCAAGCGGCTAATGGTGTGCTGGTAATTGGGCGTGAATTGCTGGGTAGTGATACCGATCCGGCGCTACCCGAGGCCATCCGCGCTCTCCTGACCGTGACAGGGCATATCGGCAAAGCTCAGAATGGGCTGTTGCCCCTCTTACCGCATAACAATACCCAGGGTGCCCTGGATATGGGGCTGGATGCCGGTCCGGAGTACCGGACAAAATGGCTGCCCGGTTACCAACCGGTTACAGATAAGGGAACCTCTAGCGGCATTCCGGCTTCCTCAGCCATTTATGTGATCGGCAGTGATCTCGGCAGTGAGAGCGACCTGGCGCGGCAGGCTTTAGAAGCAGCGCCCTTTGTGATCGTCCAGGATCTGTTACTTACCGAAACAGCGCTATTGGCTGATGTGGTCTTGCCCGCCGCCGCGCCCATGGAACGCGAAGGCACTTTTACCAGTTCGGAGCGCCGGGTGCAGCGCTTCAAGCCTGCGCTCCAACCTCCGGGCCACGCCCTACCGGACTGGTGGATTCTCAGGGAATTAGCGCAAGTCATGGCCAACGCTCAGGATAAGACCGGCTGGCGCTATGACACACCGGCGGATATTATGGCAGAAATCGCCCACGTTGTGCCGCAGTATGCCACTATGGCTTATGAGAATTTACCTGTGCCAGACCTGCCCTCGCGCAAGTTGGATTATGATGATAGCCTCTTCTACCGCGGCACAAGTTTTCTTAACCCTGGGGGGGAGGGACAGGTTTGGCCGGTCAAGGCCGAGGATTCCGCTGTGGTGCTGCAGGTACGCTGGGTTGAACCGGCTGTAGCCGGGCAGCCCGCCGCTGGACAAACCTGGCTTATCACCCGGCCCCATCTCTACGATGCCGGGACGCTGCTGAGCCAGACTGCTCTACTACAGCCGCAGATGGTACCGCATACGTGGCTACACGTCAGCCCTGCCGATGCTGCTCGCTGGGGCGTGGCAGAAGGTGCTGCCGTATCCGTCTCCACCGGGGAGGATATGTTGTCCTTTGTGGTCCACCTGGATGCGGATCTACCGGCCGGTATTGTCACGGCTGCTCCAGCCCGGCTGGAGGGAGCCGCCGGCCAGACCAGATGGCCTGTGAATGTGACGGTCGTTAATGCTCAGCGTCTGGCATCATAATAAGATGCCCGCATCCTAAAAGGTGTCCGGCATCCTAAAAAGCTGCCAAGCTGAGCTTTTTTTCACGTAACCTGGATTTAAGAGCTATCCCCATGCTTGCGAGGCTCATAGAATGATCGAATTTCTCATCGAAGCCGTAATCAAGAGCGCTATCATCGTGTTGGTCTTGCTCACTTCCTTCGCATATATCACCTGGCTGGAGCGCAAGGTGTTGGCCCGCATGCAAGCGCGTATCGGTCCGAATCGCGCCGCGCCCTTTGGCCTGCTCTTGCCCCTGGCAGATGGTATCAAATTGATTTTTAAAGAAGATACCACCCCCCTGGAAGCTGACAAGTTCGTGTATTTACTGGCCCCGATTTTGGCGGCTGTACCGGCTTTTATCATCTTTGCCGTCATTCCCATTGGGGATACGATCACCCTTTTCGGGCGCACAATAACCCTCTACCTCACCGATTTGAATGTCGGTCTGCTCTTTATCTTCTCAATTACCTCCATCGGTGTTTATGGGATAGCGCTGGCCGGTTGGTCCTCATCGAACAAATACGCCTTACTGGGCGGGTTGCGCGCTACTGCGCAGATGATCAGCTATGAGCTGCCCTTTTCCCTCTCTGTGGTCGGGGTGCTGATGATGGTCGGCAGCTTCAGCCTGGTGGATATCGTCAAAGCCCAAAATTCTATCTGGTTCGTGATTTTACAACCGGTGGCTTTTGTCATCTTCATGATTTGTGCCGCAGCGGAAGTGAACCGCTCGCCTTTCGACCTGCCCGAAGCAGAGCAGGAACTGACCGCCGGTTATCACACGGAATATAGCGGTATGAAGTTTGCCCTCTTCTATGCGGCCGAGTATATCAAGATTGTGGCTATGAGCGCTCTGGCAGTGGTGCTCTTTTTTGGCGGCTGGCAAGGACCGCCGATCCCGCTGATCGGTTCCATTCCGATCATCTGGTTTGTCATCAAGGTCTTTATCTTCTTGTTCGCTTTCATTTGGGTACGTGCCACCTTGCCCCGCTTCCGTTACGATCAATTGATGTCATTGGGCTGGAAAGTGCTTTTGCCGCTCGCCCTGGCAAACGTGGTGATTACCGCCATAGCCATCGTCCTGCGCGATTTACGCTGAGTACACTCAGCCGTCAGCTTTGCTGGTGAGGGAGGTCTGAATGATCGGTGAGATTCTTAAAGGTATGAGCATTACCTTCAAAACCATGTTTCAGCCGCCGACAACGGTTAGTTATCCCGAGGTCAAAAAGCCTGTGGCGGAGCGCTTCCGCGGGCGGCACGAGCTAAAGCGCTATGATAACGGGCTGGAGCGCTGCATTGGCTGTTCTTTGTGTGCCGCTGCCTGCCCGGCGGATGCCATCTTTGTTGAGGCCGCCGAAAACACCGACGAAGAACGTTATTCTCCCGGTGAACGGTATGCCAAGGTCTATGAGATTAACATGCTGCGCTGTATCTTCTGCGGCTATTGCGAAGATGCCTGTCCAACCGAGGCTGTCGTGCTGGAAAAGAATTATGAGCTGGCTAGTTACAGCCGGGAATCTCTTATCTATACCAAAGATATGTTGTTAGTGCCGCACCCGGCCGATATTCAAAAAACAGCCTGAAGCTGCGGTGGGAGGGGGAGGGGTCCCCTCACGCACTTTCGGATTTTTACCGCCAGGAAGGAAGCAATTTCATGGAAAGCATCTTCTTTTATGCTACTGCCGCTATCGCCCTCATCGGGGCCATAGGTATGGTTCTCAGCCGCAATGCCATCCACAGTGCTCTGTTCCTGGTATTAAATTTCGCCGCCACATCCGTTTTGTATCTAATGCTCAACGCCCCGTTATTGGCGGTTTTACAGGTAACCGTCTATGCTGGGGCTATCATGGTACTCTTCCTTTTCGTCATAATGTTACTGAATGCTGAGAACGTCTCGGTGGATTCGCATCTCCGCTGGCAGCCGATCGCTGCTTTGATCCTCGGCGGTCTCTTATTGGTCGAAACTGTAGTAACTGTTGGCAGGCCGTTGCCGCTGAATCCGGCGGGGGTCACACCCGAAACTCTTAACCAGTTGGCTGATCCACGGGTTCTGGCCCAATTTCTTTTCACCGACTATCTGTTGCCTTTCGAGGTGACCTCCCTATTATTGCTGGTGGCTATGGTTGGTGCGGTCGTTTTGACCAAGGCGCGCCCGGCCCAGAAACGTGATCAACGTCGCGTCCGCTTTGCCGACCAAGTGGAGGGGTCCGAGGGGGCCTCGGCGGTTATGTCAGAGCCGCAGGGCGAAAATCGCCCGGTCGCTTAAGTCTTTGAGAAAGGATTGCGCCTTATGGCTGTCTCTGTTACCAACTACACAGTTCTCAGTGCCATGCTCTTCACCATCGGTATCATCGGTGTTCTAACGCGCCGCAATGCCATTATCGTTTTCATGTCTATCGAGCTGATGTTAAATGCCGGAAATCTGGCTTTTATTGCCTTCTCCCGGGCTTTCGGCTCTGTTGATGGTCAGATCTTTGTCTTCTTTGTGCTGACAGTAGCGGCGGCCGAGGTGGCCATAGGGTTGGCGCTGATCGTAACCATTTTTCGCTCCAAAAACACGGCTGATATAGATGATATCAGCACTATGCGAGGCTAACCATGTTCGATCTGGTCGTGCTTGTCATCTTACTTCCCCTGCTGGGCGTTATCGTTAACGCATTTTTCGGCAGGCGCCTGGGAGAGCGCTGGGTCTCGTACATCGGACCGGGAGCCGTTGGCCTTTCCTTCCTGGTGGCGCTGATCCTGGTGTTGAGCCTCGCCGGCCTGCCTGTTGATCAACGCCATCACGAAACCATCTTGTGGACGTGGATCCCCATAGGTAATTTTCAGGTAGACCTGGGGTTTTTGCTCGATCCCCTGTCTGCTGTGATGATTCTCATTATCACCGGAGTGGGCTTCCTGATCCATATCTACTCTGTGGGCTATATGCACGGTGATCCGCGCTTCGCCCGTTATTTTACCTACCTGAATCTCTTTGTTGCCAGTATGCTCACACTGGTACTGGGGAATAACTTCCTGGTGCTCTTTATGGGTTGGGAGTTGGTGGGCCTCTGCTCCTATCTGCTGATCGGTTTCTGGTTCGAGCGCGTATCCGCTTCGGATGCCGCGGTAAAAGCCTTCGTGGTGAACCGCATCGGAGATTTCGGCTTTATCCTGGGTGTGATGCTGATCTGGACTACCTTCGGCACCCTGCATTTCACAGAGGTCTTTGAGGCGGCCGAGAAGAGCTTGCAGTCCGGCGCCCCGGTGGCCATTGCCATTACCTTACTGTTGTTGATAGGCGCCACGGGCAAGTCCGCTCAAATCCCCTTGTATGTCTGGTTACCTGATGCTATGGCCGGTCCGACGCCGGTCTCCGCTCTGATTCATGCTGCTACGATGGTGACCGCCGGTGTCTATATGATGGCCCGCAGCCACGTCTTGTTTGAGCTGGCCCCGTTCACCGGCCAGGTGGTGGCCTGGATTGGCGCGGCCACCGCCCTGCTAGCAGCCAGCATCGGCGTGGCGCAATATGACATCAAAAAAGTGCTGGCTTATTCTACCGTCAGCCAGTTGGGATTTATGGTAGCTGCCGCCGGCATGGGGGCTTTTGGGGCCGCCATGTTCCACCTGACGACCCACGCCTTCTTCAAGGGGCTGCTATTCTTGGGAGCAGGCAGTGTCATCCACGGTGTGCATGACGAACAAGATATGCGCAAAATGGGTGGTCTGCGTAGTTCTATGCCAACTACCTTTTGGACATTCGTCGTTGCCGCGCTGGCTCTGGCCGGGATTCCACCCTTATCCGGCTTCTTCAGCAAAGATGAGATTCTGGCAACGGCTAGCAGTCAAAATATCGGCATCTATTTGTTGCTGACCATTGCTGCCTTCTTGACGGCCTTCTATATTGGGCGCCAGGTTCTGATGGTCTTTTTCGGCCAGGCGCGTTCCGACGTACATGCCCATGAAAGCCCTAGAGTCATGACGATACCGTTGATCGTGCTGGCGGTTTTTGCTGCCATTGCCGGATTCTTCAATCTGCCCGGGGTGGGTTCTTTTAGCGGTTGGTTGGGCGAGCAGG
Organism: Chloroflexota bacterium; assembly: GCA_009692745.1. Taxonomy (GTDB): domain Bacteria; phylum Chloroflexota; class Anaerolineae; order Epilineales; family SHYO01; genus SHYO01. The sequence continues at coordinate 9,497 of SHYO01000004.1, read as the reverse complement.
CAGGAGAGCTCAACCTGGCCGTCGCGGCTATCTCCACCTTGTTGGCGCTAGCCGGACTGGGTCTGGCCTGGCTCTTGTACGGTCGCTCTCCGGTGCAGCAGGATCAACGCGACCCGTTAGCGGTGCGGTTGGGACCGGTCTTTACGCTGCTTGAGCGTAAGTGGTATGTAGATGAGATAGTCGACCTGACTATCGCGCGCCCTTTTAAAGCGCTCTGCAGCTTCCTGGCCGGAGAAATGGACCTTGGCATCGTGGATGGCTTTGTCAACGGCGTGGCCTGGCTGGTTTCTCTCTTTAGCCGGTGGTTGCGTACCATCCAAACGGGCTTTGTGCGCAGCTACGCCTTGGCCATGCTCTTAGGGGCCGTGCTATTAATCGTTTACGTGGCGACGAGGTGATCTAATTATGAATATGACATTACTGGCCGTCACCTTTCTGCCTTTGGTTGGGGCGCTGGTGCTGCTGTTGATGGATAACCAGCCATCGCGCCGCAACCCGGCGGTATTGCGCTGGACCGCTTTGGGCTTCTCGGTGTTCACCTTCTTGCTCTCTCTTCCTCTGCTGCTCACCTTCCAAACCGGCGCGGGATTTGGCAGCGGGGATATGAGCTTTGTAACGGATGTCCTCTGGATTATCCCGTGGGGCATCCATTTTCATATCGGGGTTGACGGTATTAGTCTCCCTCTTATCCTGCTTACTACCTTCCTGACACCCCTGGCCTTGCTCTCCGGGTGGACCAGTATAGAAAAGCGGCAAAAGGAATTCCTGATTTTGATGCTGCTGCTGGAGACCGGCATGTTGGGCGTATTCGTCGCCCTCGACCTCTTCCTTTTTTACCTCTTCTGGGAGTTTACCCTGATCCCCATGATCCTCTTAATTGGTATCTGGGGTAGCGACCGGCGGGTCTACGCGGCTATAAAGTTTTTCCTATATACTGCCGTGGGTAGTTTGCTTATGCTAATTGCCATCCTGGCCCTGGTCGTGATTCATGCCAACCAGACCGGGCAATATACCTTCGACCTTTTGGCCTTGAAGGCCGGTCTCAAGCTCGATCCGGCAGCCCAAATCTGGTTATTCCTGGCTTTCTTCCTGGCTTTCGCCATCAAAGTTCCCTTGTGGCCCCTGCACACCTGGTTACCCGATGCCCATACCGAGGCTCCCACGCCGGGGTCGGTCATCTTGGCGGGCGTGCTGTTGAAGCTGGGCGGTTATGGGATGCTGCGCTACAACCTGGGCCTTTTTCCTGATGCGGCGCGTACCCTGGCGCCTGCCATCGCGATCTTGGCGATCATTGGGATCATCTATGGCGCCTTGGTTTCTTTTGCGCAGAAGGATCTCAAGCGGCTGGTTGCCTATTCATCCGTCAGCCATATGGGATTTGTAGTCCTGGGGATATTTTCGCTAAACCCTCTCGGCATCTCCGGCGCTGTACTACAAATGGTCAATCATGGCTTGAGCACCGGGGCGCTCTTTATGTTGGTCGGCGTAATTTACGAACGGCGTCACACCCGGTTACTGTCAGAGTTCGGTGGCCTGGGGATTTCGATGCCTATCTATGCGGCTCTGATGCTGATTATTACCCTCTCTTCCCTGGCTGTACCGGGCTTAAACGGGTTCATTGGTGAGTTTGCGATCCTGCAGGGGGCCTTCGCTACGAACTGGATTTATGCCGCTTTTGCCACTGTCGGCATGATTCTGGCTGCCGTCTATCTGTTGTGGATGTACCAACAGATTTTCACAGGGGAGATCAAGAATCCGGCCAATGCTGCTGTTAGAGATTTGAATCGACGCGAGATTTGGAGTCTGGTGCCTATCGTCATTATGGTCTTTGTATTGGGGCTATATCCCGCTCTGTTCCTGAATATTATAGTACCGGCGGCCCAATCCCTGGCCTCTCAGGTGATCCAACATGCGGCTCTCACGCTTCAGTTCCCGTTCTTGCCTTGATACAAGTTAGTTATACAAGGAACCGCAACTCATGAGCGAACGAGAAAATTTTCTGAATCGCATAGCAGCGGAGCGCCAGCAAACTCTCAGTTTGCTGATCGGCGTCAGTGAAGCGGATTTGTTGGCCCGCCCAGTCAACGGCGAATGGTCGGCCAAGGATTTTCTGATCCATTTGATGGCCTGGGAGGATTGGTCGGTGCGCGAAGCCATTCCCAGGTTGCGCGATGGAAAGCCCGTCGATGTTCTGGCCCCGGAATTTATCCAACCATTTAACGATACGACCCACAGTCGCTGGCGTGATACCAGCCTCAAAGAGGCACTGGATTTGCTGTATAGCACCCGCCAGGTTTTGGTGGAAGCGATCATGTCCTGGCCAGAAGAAAGGCTACCTGCGCCCTGGACGCGCGGCAGTGGCCTGGGATTGGTCATCACCCATGAAAAACAGCACCGTGAACACATACGTACCTGGCGCGAAACCCTGCGCTCAGGAAAGGAAAACAAGGGCTGATCAATGAACCTGCCAGATTATAACTTTACCGCGCTTACCCCGGCACTGATCCTTTCTCTTTGGGCTATCCTCATTTTGCTGGTCGATTTGCTCTTTGGCGAGCGTATCCAGCGCTGGCTTAGTTGGCTGACGGTGGCAGGACTGCTGGTAACCGGAGCCTCGGCCTTGTCCCTATGGAATGTCCGGGCTGAAGGCTTCAGCGGCATGGTAGTTCTGGATAACTTTGCCATCGTGGTGACGGTGATTGCTATGATCGCCGGCATTCTGGCGGTACTGCTTTCATCGGATTACCTGGTGGATCGAGATCTGTTCCGGCCGGAATATTTTGCGCTGATGCTCTTCTCGATTACGGGTATATTGTTGCTGGCCTCCGGTCGTAACCTGATCATGCTGTTTCTGGGATTGGAGTTGCTCTCTATTCCTCTGTACGTACTGACAGGTTTTGCCCGGCCAGATGTACAGTCAGAAGAAGCCGCTATGAAGTATTTTCTCCTTGGCGCCCTGGCCTCTAGCTTCCTGGTATACGGCATTGCTTTGACCTATGGCGCCACCGGTTCCACGGATTTACTGAAGATTCGGGATGCTTTACAGAACGTGCAGGTAATTACCAGCACTCTGACCCTGGGTGGTCTAATATTGATCCTGGTGGGTTTTGGATTTAAGGTCGCGGCGGTGCCGTTCCATATGTGGACGCCCGATGTGTACCAGGGAGCGCCTACGCCGATCACGGCCTACATGTCAGTGGGGGCTAAGGCGGGTGGATTTGCAGCTTTGCTGCGGATCATGTATGTGGCTTTCCCCCAAATCGCCAGTTACTGGACCGGAGCACTGGTCCTATTAGCGATTGCTACTTTGGTGGTGGGGAATCTCCTGGCTATCCAACAGTCCAGCTTGAAGCGGTTGTTGGCTTACTCCAGTATTGCCCATGCAGGTTATATTCTAGTGGGATTGGCTGCCGGGAATAACCGGGGCGTGGCAGGGGCGCTCTTCTATCTGCTGGCCTATGCTTTTACCAACCTGGGCGCCTTTGGTATCATGATTGCCCTTTCCAAGAAGGGCGAGGAAGCTGACAGCATCGAGAGTTATGCCGGTCTGAGTAGCCGCCAACCCTGGCTGGCTTTGGCCATGACGGTATTTATGCTGTCTTTAACAGGAGTGCCTTTGACTGCCGGCCTGGTGGGTAAAATCTTCGTCTTCAGTGCTGCTGCTGAGGCAGGATTGTGGACATTGCTCATTGTGGCTGTGTTGACTAGTGTGATTTCGGCATTCTACTATCTGCGGCTGGTTGTCCTAATGTATATGCGTGACCCTATCAATGATTTTGGCACCCAGGTGCATTTAACACCTGGTGTGAGAACGGCCCTGGCTTTGGCCGTGATTGGTACTGTTCTCTTAGGGATTATCCCGGGAAATCTGATTGACTTTACCAATCAAACATTGGCTATCACGACCCAAACCCTGGTAGCGCTGGTGCATTAGAGACAGAGAGGGTCTCATTATGCCTCCTCTAGATATTCCAGCCCGTCCCACGTATTGGAACGTGCCTGAATCGGCGGTGGTCTTATTGTATGTCACGATGTTTTTGTCCTTGGGGATCATGGCATACCAGATCATTCGCTACATTCAGGTAATTATCTGGAGTACCGCGGGGGCGAGTAAGCCAGAAGCTGCACCGCATGCTGTAGCTGTTAAGGAGGATAAAGCCTCATATTGGGCGGAAAGTAAATTGAAATGGCCCGATCGGGTGGGGGCACGGCTGGCCCGCCTCTGGGATCTGGCTTTACGACAGCGACGTATCACTCGCCAATTGACCTCAGGATTCATGCATTTGAACATGACCTGGGGCTTCATTATTTTATTAATTGGTACTATTTTGGCGACGGTTGACTACGATGTTGGTGTGCTGATTTTTAATGTCAAAATCCTGCAAGGAAACTTTTACCTCTTTTATGAGTTGATTCTGGACATTTTCGGGTTGCTGTTTATCGTGGGCTTAACCATTGGTTTGTGGCGCCGCTACGCTATACCCAGCGCTCATCGCTGGCAGCGCTTGCAGGAGGAACGGGCCTTCGCCTTTACCTTATTGCTCCTGCTGGGCATAAATGTTTCTGGCTTTTTTGTAGAAGCGCTGCGCCTGGCAGTGACCAGGCCCTGGTGGGCTGCCTGGTCTCCAGTAGGATATGCCCTCAGCTTCTTGTTGATGCCCCTGGGCGATAATTTTCTGCGCGCGTTGCACTTGAACTGGTGGATTATGCACTTTGGTGTGGTGGGCCTCTTTTTTGTGACCATCCCCCTCAGTAACCTGCTGCATATCGTCTCCTCCCCTGCTAATATCTTTATGGCCCCCTTTAAACCCCAGGGAGTGCTGGATCCCATCCTCAACCTTGAAGAGCAGGAGACCTTTGGCGCCGGGAATCTGGCCGATTTTACCGCGAAACAGCGGTTGGGGATGGCAGCCTGTACCTACTGTGGCCGCTGTACCGCCGCCTGCCCTGCCACTGCAGCGGGGACATTGCTCTCACCGAAGGCGGTGGTGGTTAAGCTCAACAAAACCCTCCAAGCGCAGCTATCCAATGGCACAGCAGCCGGCAACAACCACAGCATGGCTGTGATAGATCAGGTCACCAGCGAGAGTCCGGTGGAGGCTTTCTACGGTTTGCCGCTCATCGCTGAGGAGGGCGCTATTATCCAGCCCGACGAGTTGTGGGCCTGTACTACCTGTCTGGCCTGCGTTTACGAGTGTCCGGTGCTGATCGAGATCGTACAGGACATTGTGGATATGCGCCGCTACCTGGCCCTTTCGGAAGGTGAGATGCCCCAAACTTCTGCCGGCGCCCTGCAGTTCATCGAGCGGCAGGGAAACCCCTGGGGCTATCCGGCTGCCGATCGGCACAACTGGCTGGAAGATATGGATGTGCCCTTCCTGGAGCCCGGCAAAAGGGTCGAATACCTATATTGGGTAGGGTGTGCCGCTTCTTACGACCGCCGCAACCAAACGGTGGCTCGCGCTGTGGTCAAGATTCTTAAAGCTGCCGGAGTGGATTTTGCCGTTATGGCTGAAGAGACCTGTAACGGCGACCCAGCCCGCCGTCTGGGGAATGAGTACCTCTTCCAGATGCTGGCTCAGGGGAATATCGAAAGCCTGGCTCAATACCAGTTCGACAAGGTCATTACCCAGTGTCCCCACTGTTTCAATGTGCTGAAAAACGAGTATCCCCAGTTCGGTGGCAATTACTCTGCGGTACACCACAGCCAGGTCATCAGCGAATTGATTAGCCAGGGCCGGGTCAAGCTCAAAAGCCCGGATGTCTCGCGCCGTATTACCTTCCATGATTCTTGCTATCTGGGGCGGTACAACAATGTCTTTGATGCACCGCGACAAGCTCTCGTTGCCAGCGGCAATATCGAGTTGGTCGAGATGCCGCGCTCCCGCGAGAAGGGTTTCTGTTGTGGTGGTGGCGGCGGCCATATGTGGATGGAAGTGCCAGGCAAGACGCGCATCAATCAGATTCGTATGGATGAGGCCATCTCTGTCAACCCGGATGTTGTGGGTGTTGCCTGCCCCTTCTGTATGAGTATGATGGAGGATGCCCGCAAGGTCAAAGGCGTAGAGGATCGCATCCAGGTCAAAGATATTTCGGAGATTGTGGCAGAAAATATGGTGTGATAATTTGACGCTGGGTTAAGTTGAAATGATGATATACTTAGGAGTGAATAACAGCGGCCATCGCTGGATCTGTTGCGTGGGACATGACGTCCCACGCAACATGCTGTATACTTTTACGTGTTCCACGGGAGGTTTGCATGCCAACTATCGATGAAATTCTCTCGGCCCTGTCCACAGTGGCAGATCCCGAGTTGCATAAAGATATCGTCACCCTTGGTATGGTAAAGGATATCGCTGAGTGTGACGGCATCGTCCGTTTTCGCTTTACCCTGACCACGCCTGCGTGTCCCATGCGTGATCGCCTTGAAACGGCAGCCCGCCAGGTGGTTGCTGCTTTACCCGGCGTTACCGAAGTCAATATCGTCATGGATGCCATTGTCTCCGCAGATAAGCGCCTGGGTCAGATTGCCGATCTCAAAATACGGAATGCGATCGCTGTTGCCTCCGGCAAGGGCGGCGTCGGAAAATCCACCGTTGCGGTAAACCTGGCCGTGGCTCTCTCTCGCACAGGCGCCAAGGTCGGGTTATTGGATGCTGATATTTACGGTCCGAACGTGCCTCTGATGGTGGGTTTAGCCGGCCGGAAGCCAACGCCCCTAGACGGTAAAATGATGCCCCTGCAGGCTTTCGGGGTCGAAGTGATCTCTATGGGCTTTATCGCCGAAGCCAAGCAGGCGATAATCTGGCGTGGCCCGATGTTACAAAAGGCACTACACCAGTTTCTGAACGGTGTGCGTTGGGGGGAATTAGATTATTTACTGGTGGATTTGCCTCCAGGCACCGGAGATGTGCATATCTCTCTCTGCCAGATGTTGCCCCTGACAGGCGCTGTGATCGTTACCACACCCCAGGAAGTCGCTTTGGCGGACGTGGTGAAGGGCATCGCCATGTTTGAGCGTATGGAAGTCCCGATTCTGGGGATCATCGAGAATATGAGCGGCTTCTATTGCCCGAATTGTGATGAGCGCATTGACATCTTCGGGCACGGCGGCGGGGAGCGCACAGCCAAGGAGTTTGATGTGCCTTTCTTGGGAGAGATTCCCCTGGAATCTGGCGTCAGGATAGGTGGCGATGCCGGTATACCTATTGTCGTCCGCGCTCCTGAAAGCCGCGCCGGCAAAGCACTGCAATCCATCGCGGCAGATCTGGCGGCACGTATCAGCGTTATGCATCATCTCGCTCAAAGTGGAGTAATAAACAGCCTGACTCAACCCCAGATGGAGATAGTTTAAAGTGGTAAGGAGGTCTCAGTGAGTGATAATTATGATCTTTTGATCATCGGCGCTGGGCCGGGTGGATATGTGGCCGGCATCCGGGCGGGGCAGCTTGGTATTAAGGCTGCCGTGGTGGAAAAGGCAGAGGTGGGTGGCGTCTGTTTGAACTGGGGCTGCATCCCTAGCAAAGCTTTGCTGGATAGCGCCTATCTTGTAGATACTATCAAACAGCGGGGTGATGAGTACGGATTGCACTTTTCGGATTTCAAGGCCGATTATAGTGTTGCCCAAAAACGCAGCCGCCAGGCCGTCAAACGCCTAACTACCGGGGTGAAAGGTTTGCTGCGCAAAAATAAATGTGATGTCATTGAGGGGACAGCCCGGTTAGTTTCTGCCAATGAAATCGAGGTCCAACCCTCGGGCCAGCATTATGTCGCGAAAAACATTATTATAGCCACCGGCTCCAGCTCGCGCAATCTCCCTGGCGTCGAGATTGACGGCAAAAGAATCCTGACGAGCAACGAAGCTGTCATGCTAACCGAGGCGCCTGCGAGTATTATCATCGTAGGTACCGGGGCCATCGGGGTGGAATTTGCCTCCATCTTCAGCGCCTACGGCACCGATGTTACCCTGGTAGAAATGTTGCCTCATATCCTGCCGCTGGAAGATGAGGAGATCGCCGAGGTGCTGCATCGCAGCTTTACCAAACAAGGCATCAAGATCCATGTCAAAACTCGCGTAGAAAATGTCAGTACCACTGAAACCGGGGTTGCTGTGACGGTCAGTGGCGAAAACGGCCAGCAAAAGTTGGAAGCCGATCAGGTTTTGATCGCCATAGGGCGTGTTCCCAACAGCGCCAATCTTGGTTTGGAACAGGCCGGGGTTCATACAGAACGGGGTTTCATTAAGGTGGACGGGTATCTGCGTACCAGCGTCCCCGGCATTTATGCCATCGGCGATATTGTGGGAGGGGCTTTGCTGGCCCACAAGGGCATGATGGAAGCTCACATTGCCGTGGACCATATTGCCGGCCGGCCGGTGCAGCCCATCGATCCGCTGAATATCCCGGCTTGCACCTATTGCCATCCTCAGGTTGCCAGTGTCGGTATGACAGAGGCGAAGGCGCGGGAAGCCGGTTACCAGGTCAAAGTTGGGAAGATGCCCTTCCGTGGTGTGGGCAAGGCTATCGCCATTGGCGACTACGAAGGTATAGTGAAAATTGTAGCGGGTGAAAAATACGGCGAGATCCTGGGCGTGCATATCGTTGGACCCGAAGCCACCGAATTGATTGCTGAATTCGTGTTGGCGCGCACCAATGAGTTGACAGACATAGAAATTGGACATACGATACACGCACATCCAACCCTGTCTGAGGCCAACTTTGAAGCCGCTCTTGCTGTGGAAGGTGCTGCCATTCACATTTAGCGGGCGGTCCCACCAGAGTGGTGGGGACACTTGTGAAGTTGGGCGCTCTATCAGGTGTAACGCCCACCAGGCGACTTCACATCATGCATAAAAAGGAGATCTAACCCTAATGTCTTTACCCAAGGAGTATCGTTTTACCAGGGATCACGAGTGGGCCAAGTTGGACGGCAATCGTGTCCGGGTAGGCATAACAGAATACGCTCAAGAACAACTTGGAGATGTGGTATATGTAGAATTGCCCTCAGTCGGTAAACAGATCACGCTCAAGCAGACCTTCGGTGTCGTGGAGTCTGTCAAAGCGGCTTCAGATCTGTTCAGCCCCGTGACCGGCAAGGTGGTGGAGACAAATCCCGGCCTGGAGGATTCTCCGGAGCTGGTAAATCAGGATCCTTACGGGGAAGGGTGGATGATAGTCGTCGAAGTCAAGGATATGGGTGAGCTGCAAAATCTGCTTTCGGCAGATGATTATGCCGCTTACCTGGAGTCCTTGGGATAACATTTAACGAACGGCGGGCTATGTCTGGCGCAGGATAAGTTGAAAAATGATCCATGCACCCCGCCAGTCATAGCACTACCATACCATGTAGGCCAACCTGAGATGGAGGGATGCAATGTCTGTCGGTGCATATGTGTTTATCACTTGTGAACCCGAGAAGTCTCAGGATGTGGTTAACGGACTTTCCGGCTTCAAGGGTATCAAACATGTAGCTTCTCTATTCGGCACTGTGGATGCTAT
>SHYO01000141.1 GCA_009692745.1 Chloroflexota bacterium | reverse complement strand
CAAAGATAAAGTGGCTGCCAATCGCTTGTATGCTTCCATGCCACTGTTACTGAATACCGTTGAGCGTTTCTTCCTGGAAATGACACCCCGCATGGCGCTCACTTGGGCCGATGTGTTAAATGTTCCCGATACTTTATAATACTTACTTAACGCTTTTTCTCAATAACACCCTTTTCGCGTGAGATGTTCGCGCGCACCTATTTTTAGACACAGAAAAAGAGGGGAGAAAGGACCTGAATACAGGGGGTGTTCTACGCGAAAAATGCGTAAACCCGTTAACCTTAACAATATTACAGGCATAGACCGGAAGGCAAACATATGCCCATCTTAACTTTCCCCACCATCGAAGATCATATCGCGAAGGCCTAAGAAAGAACATCGGTAGGTGGGGCACTACACTTTAAAAAGGTGTAGCTTGGGGTAGTTACGTCTCAATCCCCACAAGATTTGACAATCGTTTCTATTCTAACTATCCTGTACCTATGGAATAAAATGCGCACTGCTATTGATGATTTTCTATCCCCGTCAGCTAGCGCCCCCTGCCTGCTCCTGGTCCATCCCGAGATCAACAGGCTGGAAGAGGCTGCGCGTGAGATCATATCCACCTACGGTTTGGCAAACTTCACGATTGGCCGGGAACTTAGCGCTGCGTTGATCACTGAACCATCCAATCGTCTGGCCCATGCCGCCCAGCGATATATGCGGTATCTCATCAGACAGGCCGGTGCTGGGCCGTTGCTCTGTACAGAGATAGATCTGCTTTTTGAGCCCAGTTTGGCTCTCGATCCTCCTACGATATTTAAACAGGCCGGCCGGACCACTCGCCTGATAGTTACCTGGCCGGGAAGCTTTGAGAACGAAATCCTGGCCTATGCCGTGACCGGCCATGCTCACTATCGCACCTGGCGCAATCCGGAACTAACCATAGTCTGTCTTTAACTGTTGGACAAGATTGTATCTTGTCCACCTTTAGATATTTTGGAGACGGCGACCATGTTTTATCGCGATCTGGTCCAATTCGAGCCCATTGAAACTGTTATCCAAATAAGAGGTGCGGATCAACATACTACCGCGCACCATCTGGTAGAGACCTATGTTATCTCAAACCGCATGGCGGACCAGTTAATCCATGTTGTCATCCCACAGCTTCAATTCCTGAGACCGCGCGATAACAAAGGTGTCCTGATTGTCGGTAACTACGGGACAGGAAAAACTCACCTGATGTCCGTCATCTCGGCGGTGGCTGAATACGCGGATCTGGCGGATCGTTTGAATCACGCCGAGGTTAAGGCGGCGGCGGCTGACATCGCCGGGCAATTCAAAGTTATTCGGGTAGAGATTGGGGGTGTAACCCGCAGTCTGCGGGATACTCTGCTGGAAGAGCTGGAGATTGCCCTGGAGCAATGGGGGGTGCCTTTCACATTTCCGGCAGCCGATCAAGTGACCAACAATAAGGATGGTATCATCCAGGCCATAGCTGCCTTTCAGGAGCGCTATCCAGACAAGGGTATCTTGCTGGTGGTGGACGAATTACTGGATTTTCTGCGCACACGGGAGGAGCGGAAACTGATCCTGGATCTCGGCTTCTTGCGCGAGTTAGGGGAGGTGGCGGCCCTGACATCTTTCCGTTTTATGGGTGGCCTGCAAGAAACGCTTTTCGATAGTCCGCGCTTTGCTTTTGTGGCCGACCAACTGCGCCGGGTACGGGACCGCTTCGAGCAGGTCCGCATCGCCCGCGAAGACATCGCCTTCGTCGTGGCCCATCGCCTGTTGCGCAAATCCCCTGCACAACTCGCCCGTGTCACCGACCATCTGCGCCAGTTTACACCCCTTTACCACCGCCTGGCAGAACGCCTCGGGGAGTTTGCCCAACTCTTTCCTATCCATCCTGCCTACATCGAGACTTTTGAGCGGGTCTATATTGCCGAAAAGCGCGAGGTGCTCAAGACCTTTAGCCAGGCGATGCGGCTCTTGCTGGATCGGGAAGTGCCCGCCAACGAACCCGGCCTGATTTCTTACGATCACTATTGGGATATCCTGCGCGATAATCCCAGCCTGCGCAGCATGGCAGGCGTGGCCGAAGTGATCGAGAAGAGTAATGTGCTGCAGGGGCGGGTGCGCAATGCCTATACCCGTGCTTACCTGAGGCCCATGGCGCTGCGCATCATTCATGGCCTGAGCGTACACCGGCTGACCACCAGCGATATTAACGTCCCGCTGGGTACTACAGCCGAAGAGCTGCGCGACGATCTGTGCCTTTATACCCCTATGCCGGAAAATACTGCCGATTTCTTGCTGGACCAGGTGCAGGTAGCCCTGCGGGAAATCATGCGCACCGTCAGCGGCCAATACATCTCCTTGAATGAGGCGAACGGGCAGTATTACCTGGATATCAAGAAAGATATCGACTTTGACGCCAAAATCGCAGAGCGCGGCGCCATGATGGAGGAGGAGAGTGATCTGAACCGTTACTTCTTCGATGCCCTGCGCCAGGTCTTCGCCCTGAGTGACAGCACCTACGTCACAGGACATCGCATCTGGTTCTACGAGCTGCCCTGGGCAGAACATCGGGTGACCCGGCCGGGCTACCTCTTCTTCGGCGCGCCGGATGAGCGCAGCACAGCCCAGCCCCCGCGCGATTTCTACCTCTATATATTACCTCCTTTCCTGCGCCGGGATTGGCGCGACGAAGAGCGGACCGACGAAGTCATTTTCCGGCTGACCGGTTTGGATCAAGCCTTCGTAGAAATCTTGCGCCAATATGCCGGAGCGCGAGCTATGGCCGCAGAAGCTGCAACCCACCGCGATGTCTATGCTGCCAAAGCTGAGGAACACTCCCGCCGCCTGGTGCGCTGGCTGGGGGAGCATTTCGCCAGCCACCTGCAGATCACCTATCAAGGCGCCAGCGAGCCCATCGGCAGCGGGTTGGCCCGTACCCGCAGCAGCGCCAGCCAGAGCCTGGAAGAGCTTATCCGCCTGTTAGCCGCCCATCTGTTGACGCCGGAATTCGAGGAGCGCTACCCCCAGTATCCAGCTTTCCCACGGCTGTCGCAACCCATCAGCGAAGATGGGCGAGGTCCCAGCGCTATGGACGGGATTCGATTTCTCACGGGGCGGGGGCGGACTAACCTGGCAGTGGCGGTTTTGGAAGGTTTGAAGCTGGTTGACGGGGAGGGCATTGTGCGCCCCTATGTATCGCCCTACGCGCGCCATTTCCTGGAATTACTCCAAAATAAGCCTGAAAATCAGGTGGTGAACCGGGGCGAGGTGATTGAGACCGTCGCCGGTGGTCTGCAACCGATTGAGAAAGATATCACCTTTCACCTGGAACCGGAATGGGTCGCAGTAGTACTGGTTTCCCTGGTGTACAACGGCGATATTGTGCTAAACCCGAACGGACGGGAGACGCTGGACGCCGGCAACATGGAGCGGGCCGCCACCCTGGCAATAACCGATCTGGCCGATTTTCGTTTCTATAGCCGGCCACGGGCCTTACCTCTCAACATTTGGGCCATGATCTTCGAGGGGTTGGGGCTACAGCCGGGGCTGATTCGAGACGAAAATACGCGGGAGGAGGCGGTCCGTCGCCTGCAGGCGAGAGTCCAGCAGGAATTGGAGCGGACGGTAAACTTGCAGGGCCGGCTGCAACAAGGTTTACAACTCTGGAATACCCCTGTCTTTACCGACCGGTACACCATAGAAGTGCAATCCGGCATGGTCATTAGCACAGACTTGCCCGATGTCACTTTTCTTACCGTAGATCTGCTGCCCGATCTGCGCAATTACAAAACCTACCTGGAAGGACTGGCCCGCTACAATACACCGGGGAAGTTGCGCAATCTATACTTGACCCTGGCCCAGGCCATCGAGGCCAACAGCCAGCGCCAGGGAGTCGAGCGGGCTGCTAAGTTGCTGGATACCGTCCAGCAGCTACAGCTCTTGGCCGCTTACCTGGCGGAGGCTCAGGCAAACTTGCTCCCGGAACATCCCTGGTCCCAACGGGCCGTCTTACTGCGCCGGGAGCTGCTGGACCAGGTGCGCCGCCTGGGCAAGGGAGAAGAGACAGCTCCGCCGGCAGAAATCCTGCGGCGCATGGAGGCGCTCAAAGCAGATTACATCACCACCTATAGTGACCTGCACCGCCGGCTGGTGCTGGGACCGCAAGCTGACGATCTGCGCCAGCGGCTGAAAACCGATCCGCGCCTCGCAGCACTAAATATGCTGGCGGGTATTGATTTGCTCAGCGCCGCCGAGCTGGTCGGATGGAAGCAGGCGCTCGATAATCTGCGCCCCTGCCGGGATTTCTACGAAGGGGCCATAGCCGATACCCCCACCTGCCCGGCCTGCCAGTTACGACCGGCGGCGCAAAGCTCTACCCTGGTGGCAGAGCAGGTGTTGCACCAGATGGATCACCGGCTGGATGTTATTCTGGCGCGCTGGCGCCAGGCGCTGCACACCAATCTTAACAGCGAGGCAGCCCAACTGAGCCTGGCCGCCATGACTCCGGCTGAGCGCCGTCCTATAGAGCAATTTTTAGCCCAGTCAGACGATGATACCCACATCCCCGCCGGTTTTGTGACTGCGGCCGGCCAGGCGCTGCATGGAATTCGGGCGGTTACTTTGCACAAAGAGGAACTGCTAGATGCCCTGAAGGCCGGAGGCTTGCCCTGCACTAAAGAGGAATTGCAGCGCCGCTTCCAGCGCTTCGTGGAGCAGACCATGCATGGCTGCGATGTCCGTAACACAAGATTGACGCTGGACGAGTAGTTGGAAGAGAGAATATCATGACCGAGCAACTCCGCCTGCCCCAAACCGATCCCGCATCCGGTGTTTCTATGGACGAGGCCACACGCGCTGCTTATCGCGAACGGCTGCGCCAATATCTGCAGGATCCCGCCTTCCGCGCTATCGAGGGCTTTCCCATCGGCGAAGATGAGGCCATCCTGGACCTCTCCGACCCGCCCTACTATACCGCCTGTCCCAACCCCTTCCTGCCGGAGATTATCGCGCAATGGCAGGCGGAGCGCGCGGCCATACGGGGGCAGCTTGGGTTGCCCGACGACAGCCACGACAACGGCCACGCCGGAATCGCGGACGGGCAGGAGCCGGTTTACCACCGTGAGCCTTTCGCCGCCGATGTCTCCGAGGGAAAGAATGACCCCATCTACAACGCCCATTCTTACCATACCAAGGTGCCGCATAAAGCCATTATGCGCTATATCCTGCATTATACCGATCCGGGGGATATCGTCTTCGACGGTTTCTGCGGCACGGGCATGACCGGCGTTGCCGCACAGCTCTGCGGCGACCGGAAGGCGGTGGAGGATCTGGGGTACCGTGTAGATGCTGAGGGATACATTGTCGGTGAATCCAATAAACAGAGCGATCCTGATGGACAATATGCAAAATTGTCCCACAATGCCGGGTATCGTCTGGGCGCCCGTAAAGCCGCCCTGGTTGATCTGTCACCCGCCGCCACTTTCATCTCCTACAACTATAATACGCCGGTAGATGTTTCCGCCTTTGAGATGGAGGCTAAGCGTATCCTGAGCGAGGTGGAAAAAGAGTGCGGCTGGATGTACGAGACCTGGCATCCCCATTGTGACGATCCCAACCGGGTGAAGGGGAAGATAAATTATACGGTGTGGAGTGACATATTTGTATGCTCTCAATGTGGCGCCGAGATGGTTTTCTGGGATGTGGCGGTCGATAAGCAAGCGGGGAAGGTGCTCGATAGCTTTCCTTGTCCTGCTTGCGATGCAGAACAGACAAAGCGCAGCCTTGAACGGGCCTGGGTAGCAACATATGATCGGGCATTAAACCGGACTATCCGTCTATTAAAACAAGCACCAGTACTTATTAATTATTCTTTGGGCAATAGGCGCTATGAGAAAGTACCTGATTCTGAAGACCTCTCTCTAGTCCAGAAGATAGAAAATTACGTCATCCCTCAGTGGTTTCCCACCAATCGTATGCCAGAAGGCGATGAAAGTCGTCGTAATGATGCGATAGGCGTAACACATGTGCATCATTTTTATTCTCGCCGAAATTTATCGGTATTGGCCGCAGTTTGGGACCACTCTCGATCTCTAATAATAAAATGGTTACTTACGAGTATTATGCCGCGAGCAAATAAGCAACATCAAATCGCAATTAGCCGAGTTGGTGGCGAAAAAAAAGATGCTGGCGGCAAGACTGCTGGGCATCGTCGCGGAACTCTCTATATACCATCGAATCAAGTGGAATTTTCCGTGTTCTTGCTTTTAGAAGAAAGACTCAGAGTTGTTAAAAAGACGTTGAATGAGATCCAGAACAAACAACTGACAGTACTAAGTACACAATCTGCCCAAGATCTCTACTTTTCGAATTCAAGTATTGACTATATATTCGTAGACCCACCATTTGGTGCAAATATTATGTATTCAGAACTTAACTTTATTTGGGATGCGTGGCTACAAATACCTACAAACAATAAACCAGAGGCCATTGTTAATCAAACTCAGGGAAAGAATTTATTTGCATATCAACGATTAATGCAACAGTGTTTCCAGAAATTTTACGACATCTTGAAACCTGGCAGATGGATGACAGTTGAATTTCATAACTCACAGAATAGTGTTTGGAATTCGATCCAGGAGTCTATTTTACGTGCGGGTTTCGTGATTGCTGATATAAGATTTCTAGATAAGCAGAAAAAGACTCATACTCAAGTAACGGCAATTGGATCAGTCAAACAAGACCTGGTCATCTCCGCCTATAAACCCCGCGCCAGCTTCGAACAGCGCTTCCTGGAGGAGGCGGGCACGCCCGGGGGAGCTTGGGATTTTGTACGCCAGCACTTGGCGCAGCTACCCACTGTAGTCGAAGAAAAGGGGATCCTTGAAATAATCGCAGAGCGCCAGTCCTATCTGCTCTTCGACCGCATGGTGGCTTTCCACATCCAGCGTGGTGCTACAGTACCCCTGTCAGCGGCGGAGTTCTACGCCGGGTTGCGCCAGCGCTTTGTCGAGCGGGATGGCATGTTCTTTCTGCCGGAGCAGGTGGTGGAATATGACCGCGCCCGGCTGCAGGCCAGCCGCGTGGCCCAGCTTTCCCTGTTTGTCAGCGATGAAAAGAGCGCCATCCAGTGGCTGCGGCAGCAATTGGATGCTCTGGCAGGCGGACAGCCTCAGACCTATCAGGAGATCCAGCCCCTCTTCCTGCGCCAGCTCCACCAGGCGCGCCACGAAGCTCTGCCGGAGCTGGGCGCCATCCTGGAACAAAACTTTCTGCAGGATGCAGAGGGGCGCTGGTACGTGCCGGACCCCAATCGTGCCAGTGACCTGGAAAAGCTGCGGCAGAAGGCCCTGCTGCGGGAGTTTGCCGAGTATGTGGCGGGGCGGGGGCGGCTGCGCCAGTTCCGCACCGAGGCGGTGCGGGCCGGTTTTGCCGAGGCCTGGCAGCGGCGGGATTACCAGACGATTGTCAGGGTGGCGGAGCGCCTGCCGGAGGCGGTGTTGCAGGAAGACCTGGATTTGCTGATGTACTACGACAACGCCAGTCTGCGGGTCGGTTAATCAAGGGACGAGATGCAATCTCGTCCAACATTTTCCCGGCAGAATCCAAGTATGATCGACAAGATTCTATCCTATTTTCCTCCCGGCATCTACCCGCTCATCCTGGTCAGCGATCCTGATGGCTTGCTGAGCGGAGAGGAGGTGTTGGTGGCGCTGGCGCAGCGGGGTTTTACGCTGGTGCATGAGCCTGATGCTATCCTGCTGCGGCGCCGGATAGAGCAACTGAAACCCTTCAGCGTATACCATCCTCTGATGGTGGTGACTGCCGGGGAGGTGAATACCCTCCCTTACGACCTATGGCAGCCGGGACGCCATCTCGTCCTGGCGCTGCATACCTTCTTCCCTAAGCTCAAATATCCGGTGGTGCGCTCCCTTGCGCCGGAACAGCTCACCAGATTAAGCCGGGTTGCCGCGCCGGAACAGGATTTGAGCCAGCAAGCCAGCATACGTTTTATACTGCGCCACGTTTTTGAGGCGGATCTGGGAATGCTGCGGCAGCCGGCCAATCTGATATCCTGGCTGAATGCCTACCATGCCAGGCAGGATGGTATGCCGCAGATGGTGCAGCAGGCTTTGTTGGAGTCGCTTCAGAGCGAACTTGCCTATCGGGACTGGTCTCTGCCGGAGCTATTGGCGAGCCGGGACCAATTTAGTGCTTTTATCAAAGAGCAGTGGAGTACCTACCTGGGGCAATCTACCGGGCGGCCAGTGCGCGAGGAACGGACCCCCTATCTACTGAACTTCGGCGCCGATCCCGGTCTGCAAGATGCGCTCCCCGGTCTGCTGCGTAGCGGGATGCTGATACCCCTGAGCATCGATCAGCCGCAGCATTTGCCCCTCTGGTCTCGTCCTGGTGTGCTGGCTACTGAGGAGGAGCGTACCCCCCGCCGTATTATCGCGCTCCAGCAGCATCTAACGACGCTGTTGGCCGGACCGGCAGACGCCGCGCTCTGGCAAGCATGGCAGGCCATCGCATATACCTGGGCGGAGCTAAACAATCTGTGGAATTCCGTTGGACAAATTTCTAATTTGTCCAAATTTCTATCCGTCGAGCAACACCAGGCACAAATCCACTTGCAGGAAAGCATCGATAGCCGCTTTGCCGCCTGGCTGCGCCAGCACTACGCCCCACTCGGCGGCCGCAGCCTGCCCAAGCCCCACCATGTCCATCATATCCCCCGCTATCTGGCCTATGAACGGCGAGGGGGGCGGGCCGGGCGCGTGGCCCTGCTGATCTTGGATGGTATGGCCCTGGCGGATTGGCAGACGATCTATGCGGCCTGGCGGCCGCGTCATGGCGATTGGAATTTTCACAATGAACTGGTGTTGGCCCAGATTCCTACGATCACCGCAGTCTCGCGCCAGGCGTTGGTGAGTGGGTTGCGCCCGGCAGAGTTTGCTGCTACCCTGGACAACAACCGGTTGGAGTCGCAGGAATGGGCGGCTTTCTGGGGGCGCGAAGGAATCCCCGTTGATGCCACAGCTTACATGCGTTTCTCGCCGCCGCAGGATATGCTGCCTCTCGCCCTGGATAGTAAGCGGATACAAGCGCTTTGCCTGGTAGAAACCAGTATTGATGAGATTGTCCACGGCGCCAGCCTGGGGGAGGCCGCTGTCCAGGCGTCTCTGCGCTTGTGGTTGCAGGCTATTTCCCCCCGGCTGGAAGAAACCATAGACATGCTGATAAGCACCGGCTTTACCGTATACCTGGCCAGTGACCACGGCCATGTCGAGGCAAGGGGTATCGGCCAGCCGTCGGAAGGGGTAACCGTGGACACCCGCGGGAAGCGCGCCCGCCTCTACCGGGATGAGAGCGCAGCAGCCGTGGTCGAGCAGAGTTTCCCCCAGACCATCCGCTGGGGACAAGATGGTCTTCTGCCCGACAATGTCTGGGTGCTGATGGCGCAGGGTCGCACTGCCTTCGCTGCTCCTCAAGATATGGTTGTCACCCACGGTGGTCCCACACTGGATGAAGTGGTTGTGCCTTTCATTCGCGTATCCGCCGCGTCTTGACCTCTCTGGTAAATGGTGCCATCCTATCCCGAACTGCAACTTATAGACTACACAATTAAAGTCAGACTATCTTGTAGGACAATTTTCAAAATTGTCCTACAATGTTGTTACTACCATCAATAGTCAGGAAACCATGGACAAAGGTATTGGATTCAACCGTAATATCTTCTTACCGTGGCTGGATGCCGTCGCGGCCTTGCGGGCCGGGACAGCAGATGCAGCCCAAATCCGCGCGCAGCTTGATCCCATCGTACAGCAAGACATCGCCAGTGCTGAGAACCGGCGCAAGGCTATCGATATCCTCATAAATATTTGGGTGAAAACCGGAGGTGTTTCTCCGCGCCTGCATCAGCAAGCACTCCATTTCTTTCAAACTACCCCTGTCCCTGGCGACCGCCTCTGGTTGCATTATGGGATGACATTGCTCTATTATCCCTTCTTTCGCGAAACCGCCGCAGCTATCGGCCAGCTTAGCCGTTATACAGAGGGCATTACAACGGCATTGGTCAAACAACGCCTGATTGCAGACCGGGGAGAATTGGGATCTCTAAATAAGGCGGTGGAGCGGGTCGTTTTCTCCTTGCGCAAGTGGGGCATTGTACAAGATGCAGATCGGCGCAACACCTACGTGCCGCAGCGGCAAACCCTTACTGCCAACACCCAGGATCTGGAAGCCTGGTTACTTGCCTGTGCCCTCTGGTCTCACCCCGCCGAGGAATTGCCTTTCAACGATTTAGTAAGACTCCCTGAACTTTTTCCTTTCTG
Source organism: Chloroflexota bacterium (assembly GCA_009692745.1). Taxonomy (GTDB): domain Bacteria; phylum Chloroflexota; class Anaerolineae; order Epilineales; family SHYO01; genus SHYO01. Next base: position 3,206 of record SHYO01000141.1, on the reverse strand, counting down.
TTTCAGCATAGGGATAGACTGCATCCGGCAGAATTCTGCTTTTATCGTCCACCGCCAGGGTGTCAGCATGGATATGGTGCGGCTATCAAGTGTGCGGAATGTGGGATACTATAATCAAGAAGGATAATTTGAGGGGATCTGCTTTCTCATTCCCTTTCGTGTAAAATAGGTAACAGTAGTTGCAATTGGAAGAGCCGGAGAATATATGACGATCCAGGAATTAAACCTACCTATAGATGCCGTCCGCGCCCTATGCCGGCGCTACCAGGTGCAGGAACTGGCGTTGTTTGGCTCAGCCTTGAGCGGCAAATTTCGCCCGGAGAGCGACATAGACATGCTGGTAGAGTTCCAGCCGGAAGCCGAAGTGGGTTTCATCACTCTGTCCCGCATGCAGCGCGAGCTGGCCGAGCTGTTACAGCGCCCCGTGGATCTGGTGCCTAAAGGCGGCTTGAAACCGAGAGTGCGCCAGGCGATACTGGACAGCCGGCAGGTGCTCTATGCGGCGTGACCGGATAGTTGAGGTTTGGTATGAACACTGTGGTCAAAACTGAAGTAAGAATAAAGGATATCGTCATCACAGAGGACACCATAACTGCCCATCTGATAGATGGGCGGACCATCAGTGTGCCCCTGGTCTGGTCCTGGCGCCTGGCAGAGGCCACGCCGGAGCAGCGCGCGCACTACGAGTTGATCGGCGATGGGCACGGTGTCCATTGGCCGGATATTGATGAGGATATCAGCGCGGAAGGTATGCTGTTATGGTATGCCTGCGCCCCGGCCCGGAGGCAAGGGGACGGTGTCCTAAGACCCTCACCCTGCCCTCTCCCTATGGGAGAGGGTTCTGAGGAATTACACGAGAGAAGAGGGTGCTAAACTGTTTCTAATATGCAGTTTCTTAACCCCTCGCCCTTTGGGAGAGGGGTAGGGGTGAGGGAAATATGAGCCTTTACACCACCATGTTGGAGCGGGTCAGAGAGCTGCGGCGGCAGCAGACACCGGCGGAGCGGCTGGTGTGGGAGTTGTTACGCGGTCGCCACTGGCTGGGTTTGAAATTTCGCCGGCAACATCAAATCGGCAACACGATTGTCGATTTCTACTGCCACAGCGCAAGGTTGGTGATTGAGCTGGACGGCAGTGTGCATGACCGGCCCGACGTCCGCCGCCACGATCAGGACCGGGACACCTACCTGGCTTCCTTGGGCCTGCGAGTAATACACTTCCCCAACGAATTAGTCCTGGGATCCCCGGAAGCTTTCCTGGAAGCCCTCCTCCGTCACCTACCCACCACCCCCGCCCCCTCCCCGGAGAATAACACCGATGATGACAATTAATAAACCACTAAACATGTCCCGCCACAAAGCCGTAGCCCCCACCCCTTTCTCCCCTCACCCTACCCTCTCCCAGGACTTTGCTGGCGAATCCCGTTTTCCGTAGATAGGGTACCGGATTTCGCCGGAGGTTACGCTTAGTAGTGACGTTCTCCACTCCGATTTTCGAAAATTTTCGGCTCCAAAAACAGGTGTTTTGAATTCGCCAGCAGAATCTCCCAGGGGGAGAGGGTAGGGTGAGGGCATGACCGACTACACCGAAGACGCCCGCGTCGGGCAGTCCCCCCTGCTCCTCTTCCATGTGCTCGGCTGGCAGGTCGCCAATGGCTACGGCGAGTTCGTGCGCGGGGTACCCAGCTTCCTCGGCCGGGAGACGCCCCACGATATGCTGGCTACGCTGCAGCGCGAGAAGCTGGTGCTAGACTGGCGCAAACGCCAACAGAGCCGCGCGGCCGTGCAAAGCACGATCAGGGACATGCTGGACCGCCTGCCGCCCAGCTACGGCAAGGAGCTCTACGACAAGAAGGTCGCCCAGGCGTACCAGCATATTTATGAGGGGTATTACGGGGCGGGGCGGTCGTTGTATACGGGGGTGGGGTGAGAGGCCAGGCGTGGAAACTACTGTTCACGAATTGTGGCTGAAAAAGGGTATGTACATGAAGAGAGGGAAGAAAGAATAAATGTCTATCAGAGTCGGAATCTACGAATTTTTCGCCCGCACTATACCAGGTGGCTTCTATCTGGCCACTATTCTCTATCTCTGTTCCTTATTCGGCTTGATCCAAGTTGACTACCAGAAATTCAACGACTTTCCCGCCACTCTTGCCATCATCCTGGCTTTATTCTCTTACGTTCTGACCAATATCCTTGAGAACTTTGCGTCATTGTGGTTCGACCTATTCCGGCCCAAAAACTATTCTGAAATTGTTCTCGATGATTTCAAGAAAAAACATCCCAGTATAGAAATCAATGTGAAAGATAAAGAATGGTTTATACTATTAGCTTATTTAAAGCGGGAAAGCATTGAAGTTGCAAACGACATCGAGATCCACAATGCAAACAGTATAATGCTCAAAAACATCAGCCTAAACTTTTTTCTCCTCTCTCTCATTCAGGTTTTTCAGTTTCTTCAAACCAATTACATCTGGAATCTAATTTTCGGCTCAGCGTTCATCATTGCATCAATTGCCTCCGGTAGGCGAGCCAAAAAATACCGAAGGTGGTACTACTCAGCTATTCTTGAAGCCATAGTCTCATACAGTCTGGATCCCTCTACCTTAGTAACCAAGCGTCAAAAAATAACACCACCAAACCAACAATCCATCCCTACCGCCCCAGAAAAGCAGGAGACACCCAAACTTTGACATAAATTCAACCCTGGCCCAGGAGTCTCCCTATGCCCAAAATCCTCAAAGCCCCGCTCCATATGAGGGTAGAAAGCTAAAAGATTATCCTCACCCCTATCCTCTTGAGCAGCCAAGATTCTGTAATCCATCAAAGCCCTGATTAGCCAATACAACAATAACACAGACGTCGAAGGACAAATCATCGGCGTTAAAAAAATTGATCATACAGAAAAAGATAAATCTTGGAAGTACAATTTGTCTCCCACTTCCGCTTGTGTTAGTATAGTCCAAACTAGCCACCCTGACCGAAAAATCGACTATCCCTGCCCCTCGACATCGGGCAAATGGAAAACCAGTAATTTCTGGGTTCAAATGGTGAATTCTAAGTAATAGAATGTATCGTGTACTTCTGCCGAACAGGTGTAGAATAGGGGCAGAGGTGCAAAATGATCTATGCCAGAAAACCGACGGAAGAAGAACATCAGGAACTGAAGCGCATGACGCAACAAGAGGTAGGGCGCGTCAGCCAACG
>SHYO01000140.1 GCA_009692745.1 Chloroflexota bacterium | reverse complement strand
ATGGGGCGCGGCTGTTAGGATTGGCAGAAGCCTACGATGCCATCTCTTCCAAACGAGCTTACCACTCGAATCTTGTGCATCAAGAGACGGTCAAGGTTTTATGGGCGGAGGTGGGAACGCGTTGGGATCCTGCCATCTTCGATGCCTTTGCATACGCCATAGAAAGAGCTACTTAACCGTAGTGCTCTGCCAACCTGCTCGTAGTTGCGTCCGATGCGCGCAAGACGCTGCCCGAACCAGGTTCGGGAGCGAACGTAGTTCGGGCCGCTCCTCGGAAGTCCGAGGTGGTGCGACGCGCCTGTCTTGTGAGCTGGTAGGCGAAAGCGGCGAAATCAGGTATGATAGGTATTCAAACTGAATAGCGAAGCTGGACACATCTTTGGAGGGAATCTATGGCTACCTATGACCAAACTCTGTTTTTTGTCGGCAGTTATGCGGCCTCAAGCCGCCCAGGCATTCACGCCTATACATTTGATAGTGCGACGGGCGCGTTGGCGGCGCGCTGCTCATTTGCCGGGGTGACCAAACCAACGTTTCTGGTCGTGCATCCCAACGGGCGCTGGCTGTATGCCGCCAGCGAGACGAGCCCTCAGAATGATAATTTGCCTGGCTCGGTATGGGCATTTCGCTTCGAACGCGAGCCGTGGGCTATCCAACCTCTCAACCAACAGCCGGCCGGAGGCGATGTGACCTGCCACCTGGAAATTGACGCCACCGGTCGCTGGGTGCTGGTGTCTAATTATGGTACCGGTAGTGTGAGCGTGATGCCCATCTTACCGGACGGCTCGCTGGGCGCATTGACCGACTTCTGGCAGCACCAGGGGCATAGCGTGGATGCCCAGCGCCAGGGGGGGCCACATGCCCACTCGGCGTCGTTCGTGCCGGGCAGTCGCTTTGTCATCGTGGCCGACCTGGGATTGGACGAGCTGATCGTATACCGGTTCGATCCGGCGACCGGCAAGCTGGGGGCGCATACGCATGTTGACACGCGACCCGGGGCAGGCCCGCGCCATATCGCGTTTCATCCCCACCATCCCATGGTGTATGTAGGCAATGAGATGGACAGCACAGTGGGCGTATACGACATCGATGTCACGCAGGGCACGCTGCACGAGCGGCAAACGCTGGACACGCTGCCACCTGGCGCCCCGCCAAACGCCGTGGCTGATATCCATGTCTCTCCATCTGGCGATCGCGTCTATGTCTCCAATCGCGGTCACAATAGCATAGCTGTGTTCAGCGTCGCTGCGGACGGGCAGTTGGCCGGCAGAGTCACTCCCTCTTGTGGTGGCAAATGGCCGCGAAACTTCGCGCTGGCTCCTGGTGGCCGTTTCATGCTGGTAGCCAATCAACACAGCGATGAAGTATCGGTGCTGCCTTTGCTGGATGGTCCGCAAGCCATTGGCGCCCCGGTTGTGCAGCAGACGGTTGAGAAACCTGCCTGTGTGCAATTTGCCTGAGTGACAGATAAGGCAACCCTGTCAGGATTACAGATCCTGACAGGCTGTTATGCGTTGCAAGAGGTTTTCCACCAGAGAAGCGCTTAACAATGCTATCGCAGGTGCGCCAATCTCCTATTGCCAAATCGAGTAAGGCAATTCCAGGCTTACGAAGGGAGCTTCCGCCTGGTCGGTATTTGATACCTGGCTAACCTGTTCGCGCGGCACTCTGACGCTTAACTGTATGCGGTAGGCGCCGAAGTTCGTCAAATTGGGACCGCTGGCCTCAAAGCGTACGGTGGTACCGGGGGTATAAATATACTCGGTGTGGATAGGATAGGGAGCGGCGTCTGCAATCAGACGGTAAGTATCGGTGGGAGCATATATCTTCACAATGACCGGGTTGCCCTCTTGCCGGGCGGTCTGGAGCGCATCCTGCTCAAAGCGCACATTTACTAGAGTTACTTTGTTGTTGAGAGTAATAATGGGATCGCCAATGCAATACCAGTTACTGGCGCTAATGACGGCGGGGAAGGACATGACTAGTAAAAAGGCGGCCGAAATGAGAATATACAATTTTCTAATGCTCATAATCTTCTCTCCTTGGTTGATCTACGCTGCTATCATGTTCTCTGATCGGCAGTGCAAACCTCAAGAAGGGGCATACGAGCATACATCAGACCCCAGGTTTGGCGCACGTTCAAAGAACACATTCGGAAGCCTGGCAGTCATGGCGCTATGTTAAAATAAGACTTAACACGCTGCCTTAGACCCATAGCTTTGCGTCGCCGGCTTTTACCGGTTTTGCCGTTTCGGGTGTTCAGTTTTCTAAGGCAGGTAATCTGTAACGGTACTACCGCGTTGAAAACCACCCTAGAATCAGTTGCATCCATTTCTTAATAATATCCTAGTGTTAGCAGAGTGTCAATGGGTTTTTGACACTCTTTACTTAACCTAAACTCTTGAAAATTACCTAAAATCATACTGAAGTTGTTAGAGAAAACATGGAAATTTATGAAACCCGGTTGCAAAGGTTAAAGCGCTATCTGCCCGCAGAAGTGGCGCAACGCATTCTGGAAGCCAGGTGGGATATTCGCGGAGAGCGCAAGCAAGTCACGGCTTTGTTCTGCGACATCGTGGGATCTACAGCAATAATTGAGAGAATGGATCCCGAGTTGGCCCTGGAAATGGTATCTCAAATTCTGGCAATCATGGCGGATAGCGTCATGTCGTACCTGGGCATGGTGAATCGTTTCCAAGGGGATGGCATGTTGGCCCTTTTCGGGGCGCCCATAGCCCACGAAGATGATGCAGAACGAGCTGTGCTGGCTGGTTTGATGATCCAACGCCGGGTAGCTGAGCTGCAGTCGTCGCTACAACAGCAGTATGGCCATCAGGTGGGGGTCAGGGTGGGCCTGAATACGGGATGGGCCGTGGTAGGGAATGTGGGCAGCCAGTCCCGCATGGAATATACGGCTATTGGGGATGCCATTAATCTGGCCGCCCGCATGGAATCTTTATGTGTGCCGGGAACAGTGCTGATTAGCGAAAATACCTATCGCTTCGTGGCCCCCTATTTCGAGTTGGCGTTTGCAGGTAAGGCAACGGTAAAGGGGCGTGAGGCGCCAGTCGATATTTATACGGTTATGGGTGAGAAAGCTCGGCAAAGTGGCTTGCGCCGGTTGGGCGAGGCCCGCTTGCCCCTGGTAGGACGGAAAGGGGAAGTAGCCTGTTTGCTAACAGCGGCCCGAGAGTTGTTGCAGCGGCAGGGCCGGTTATTAACTCTATCCGGCGATGCCGGCGTGGGAAAATCCCGTCTGTTGGAAGAGCTACGCTATGAGTTAGACAGTGGCGAGGTGCGATGGATCGAGGCGCAACACGCTTCATATGGCGGGCAGGTAAGTTACCAAACCTTGCGCCAGATTATAGCTCAGTGTGCCGGGATATTGCCCCAGGATACGGTACAAGATGGTATCACACGCCTGGAGTTTCTGGTACATCAGATTGTGGGGACAAAAGAGTTGTCTTTTATGCTGGTCACCTGCCTCTGGCTGGCAGGATTACCGGTGCCTGTTGCAGAAATAAGTTGGATCGAATTGTTGTCTCCCCAGGATTTAACTAACCAGGTACTGCAAACGATGCGGCGGCTTTTAGTATTTCTGGCCGAGCGGCAGCCGGTGGTTTTGGTGTGTGATGATCTGCAGTGGGTAGATGCGGCTTCGCTGGAAGTGTTAACGCAGCTAACTTCCCTGGTTAGGCAGTACCCTGTATTGATGTGCCTGACGTATCGTCTTGAATGGGAAAGTTCAGTTGCACTGCTGGAAACGATAGCCCAGGCCGGATTGGGAGGAAGCCACGACCACCTTGATTTACACCCCTTGCAGCATACGGAGAGCTGGGAACTTTTGGAGCTGTTGCTAGGGCAGAGAATTCCGGCAGAATTACAAATGATAGCCGAGGATATAGTTGCGCGCGCCGGTGGCAACCCCTTATTCCTGGAGGAGCTGGTGCGCGCCTTAATAGAGATCAGGGTTCTGGTAAAGCAAGAGGGGGGCTGGTCTCCCGGGCAACCCCTGGGCGAAAGTACCGTGCCCGTTACCTTACAGGGGGTGTTGGCAGTGCGGGTGGATCGTTTGCCTGAGGAAACCAGAGATGTGTTGCAGCGGGGATCGATCATAGGCCGGAGATTTTCTCGCCCGCTGTTGGCGGAAGTCGTGATGGAGCTGAACCTGGAACACCATTTGCATGCGTTGATCGAGCAGAACTTAATCCAAGTCGAGATTTCGGAGCCGGAGCCGGTATATAGCTTTACCCACGCTATGATGCAGCAGGTGGTGTATACCAGTTTGCTGGCCCGTCACCGCCGCAGCTTGCACTCCCAGGTAGGTCAGGCATTGCAGCGGTTATATATTCAAAATGAGGAGCAAATACTACCGCTGTTGGCCCACCATTTCAGCCAGAGTGATGATTGGGGCCAGGGGATTAATTACCTGATTCGCGCCGCAGATGGGGCGCGCCAGGGGTTTGCCTTGCTGGATGCCTTGGGTTTTTACGATCGCTCCCTGGCACTGATGGATCAATTTTTGCCCCTGGCGCAGGTCGGAGAAGAGGAGAAGCGGCGCCGTTTTCGTGTTTGGGCGCAACAAGAACGGGTTTTGGATTTCCTCGGACGCCGCGTGGAGCAGGAGAAGAAGTTGCAGCACATGGACACTCTGGCGCAAGAGCTGGCAGATCCGCTGATGCAAGCTGAAGTGGCCCAGCGCCGCGCCTGGCTATGGCAAAATCGCGGCGATTACGGCGCTTCCCGGCAGGCAGTCGACCTGGCATTAACCTTATACAGGCGTGTAGATTCACAGGCAGGCGAAAGGGATGCCTGGCGCCAGTTGGGGCATATTGCCATCGCTACCGATACCGCAAATGCTCCGGCCTGGTATGAAAAAGCGCTAGAGATAGACCGGCAGCTTGGGGATGTGCGTAACGAGGGAGAAGATTTGGGTAGCTTGGGCCTGGCTTATTTTGCTCTGGGGTGTTTTGCAGAAAGTGAACCATACCTGGAAGGCGCTTTAGGATTACATCGCAGCCGGGGGAACCGGGTGGGAGAGGCGCGGGAGTTGTCCTACCTGGGGTTGCTGTATTTCCAGACGGGGAATCTCAGTAAGGCTCTGACGTATGCTAATGATGCCTTACAGTTGCGCCATGAGATTGGGATGCTGATGGGACAGGCATATAGCCTGGGAAGTGTGGGAGAGATTCACATGGCCCTGGGGCGTTATGCAGATGCGCTGCGCCGTTACCAGGAGGCGGAAAAAATCTTTCACCAGATTGGTGATCAGCGCGGGGTAGCGATCAGCCGCTACTATGCCGGGTTGAGTTTGGCAGCATTAGGGGATATGCAGCAGGCTGGTACACAGTTAGCGCAAGCTATCGATCTGGCCCAAGCGCGCCAGTTGCGTTCTTTGGAGATTGATGTATTGATTGATGCTGCCGCTGTGGCGCGGGAAACGGAAGATCTGGCGGGGGCGCGCGCATTTTTACAGCGGACTGAGGAATTGATGGGAACCTATCACCTAACTCGGAAAATGACGCAATTTAGTCTGGAGTATGCTCTGGTTGAGCTGCGAGCGGGAAATCTTATCCAGGCTTACCAATTCAGCCGGCAGGCCTTGGCGGCCCTGGAGGCGGGCCAGGCAGGCCAGGTATTACCGGAGCAGGTACACTTTGTCTACAGCCTGGTATGCCAGGCCAGAGAGGAGTTCGCTGAGGCCCAGCAGCACCTGGAGTTGGCGCAGCGGCTGGTGGCGGAAAAGGCCAGGCAGATTGAGGATGTGGTGGCGCGCGCCGACTTTCTGGAGCATAACCGGTTGAACCAAAAAATTCTGGCCTCAGGTAGAGGGCAATGAGGAGGACGGTTAAAAAAGTAATAAGGGACGAATGACCAAAGGCGGTATCAGCGCCGTTTGTCCTTCGTCCCTTATTTCGCAGTGTACCCTCGGCAGGACTTGAACCTGCGGCCTCAGCGTCCGCAGCGCTGCGCTCTATCCCCTGAGCTACGAGGGCAAAGGCGGAGGGGGAGGGATTTGAACCCTCGACAGGAGTTACCTCCTGTACCCACTTAGCAGGCGGGCGCACTAGACCGGGCTATGCGACCCCTCCACAGGATTGAGGTGTGACCGTGAGCGGAGGAGGAGGGATTCGAACCCCCGTGACCTCTCGGTCCATCCGCTTTCAAGGCGGCGCCGTTTGTCCACTCCGGCACTCCTCCAACCTGGACAAAAATACTATATCACAACCCCCCGCAACTGTCAACATCAGGCTATTGCATCTAACTGACGGCTATCCGCCAATCTTGTCGACGCCCATAAAGGGTTGGAGCACGTCGGGAATTCTGACAGTACCATCGGGCTGCTGGTAATTTTCTAAAATGGAGATGACTACCCGTGGCAACGCCAGCCCTGAGCCATTTAAGGTATAGACATATTCCGGCCGGGCTCCGGGCTCCGGCCGGTAGCGAATGTTGGCCCGCCGCGCCTGGAAATCGGTAAAGAGCGAGCAGGAGCTGACCTCCAGCCACTCGCCGGAACCTGCCCCCCACACTTCAATATCGAACTTGCGGGCCGCCACAAAGCTCAGGTCGCCGGTACACATTTCCACAATCCGATAGGGCAATTTGAGCTGGCGCGCAATTTCTTCAGCATCATCCAGCAAGCTGCTCAGCTCCTGATCACCATATTGAGGCTCTACGAACTTTACCATCTCAACTTTGTCGAACTGGTGACCGCGCTTGATGCCTCTGACGTCTTTGCCAGCCGACATCTTCTCGCGCCGGAAACAAGGGGTGTAGGCCACATGGTATATGGGGAGTTTGCCCGGTTCCAGGATTTCATCCCGGTACAGGTTCGTCATTGGCACCTCGGCTGTGGGGATGAACCAATAGTCTTCCTCCGCATCATGATAGAGATTTTCGCCGAACTTCGGCAGGTTGCCGGTGCCTACCATGCTTTCTGCTTTGACCATGAAAGGCACCCAGACTTCCTGGTATCCCTGTTGGATGTGAACCTCTAACATCCAGTTGATCAGGGCGCGTTCCAGCCGGGCTCCCAGGCCGTAGAGCACGTAGAAGCGGCTGCCGCTGAGCTTGGTCCCCCGTTCAAAATCGATAATCCCTAACTGTTCCCCGATTTCCCAATGGGGGCGAATGGGAAAATCGAATTTGGGAATTTCCCCGACAGTTCTGACGATCCGATTCTCGCTATCATTCTGCCCAACGGGCACTGCCGGGTGGGGCATATTGGGAACTTCGAGCAGTCGCTGCTGCAGATTGATTTCGACCTCCGCCAGGCGTTTTTCTATGCCTTCAATTTGTTCCCCGACCTGGCGCATGGCGGCGATACGCTGGTCGCGGGTGGCAGCGTCTTGCATTCGCCCGATTTCTTTGGACACCGCATTGCGCTCGGCGCGCAGGTTCTCTACTTTACTCAATAACTCGCGCCGCTCGATGTCCCCCGCCAGAATTTCGTCGATGCGCGCGGTGGTATTGAGCTTCACTAAAGCTGCTTTCACAAACTCCGGATTTTCCCGAATAAAGCGTAAGTCCAACATTTCAGACCTCCTCTAATAACAGCAATCGACTAAAAATGAAAAAACCTCTCTCCTGCCAACAGGACGAGAGGTTACCCTTCGTGGTGCCACCTGAATTTGCCGCTACGGTCAACAACCATCAGCGGCCTTGTTCCGGGCTCTGTAACGGGAGCTCCCGGCGCAGCTTAAGCCTATCCGGCCTACACTGGCGACTCCAGAGTGGAATTCATCTGCGTGACAGGTTGCGCTTTCACCGCCCGCAACTCGCTTTACCGGGGACGCAAATTACTTTTCTCGTTCGCCGTCGTTGGTCCAATTATAACCCCAGGATAGATGCTTGTCAATACCTTTTTATCAAGTCTGTTTGACTAAGTACGTAATTGCGGAAAAAGAATGACTTCACGAATTGAGGCCTGATCGGTGAGTACCATGACCAAGCGATCAACCCCAATCCCCAATCCTCCTGTGGGTGGCATGCCTACCATCAGGGCCTGGATATAATCCTCATCCAAGGGCTGGGCATCTTCATCCCCGGCAGCCTGCTGCCGTCCCTGGTCTAAGAAGCGTTCCCGTTGATCCAGCGGGTCGTTTAATTCGCTGAAAGCATTAGCTAGCTCAAAACCACCGACAAAAGCTTCAAAGCGCTCGACCAGGAGGGGAGCTCCCGGCTTCCTTTTGGCCAACGGCGAAAGCTCGACTGGGTAATCCATCACAAAGGCCGGGCCACTTAAGTGTGGCTCAACATAGGCCTTGAAGATTTCATCTACTTGCTTGCCCCAGGTGGGGCCGGCATCGGCCTCTTTCAAGTTCTGCTCACGCATGGCGGCGCGCAAGCTTTCCAGAGTGGTGGAAACGGCAATATCCACCCCGCTATACTTCAATATGATATCCCGCATGGTATAGCGCGGCCAGGGAGGCCGCAGGTCTATCTCCTGGCCCTGGTAGGTGATTTTGGTGGCGCCCAAAACCTGCGTGGCGATAAATGCTACCATGGACTCGGTGAGTTCCATCATATCGGTATAGTCGGCGTAGGCCTGGTAACATTCCATCATCGTAAATTCGGGATTATGCTTGGTGTCGATGCCTTCGTTGCGGAAATCCCGCCCGATTTCGTAGACTTTGTCCAGGCCGGCTACGATCAGACGCTTTAAATAAAGCTCATCGGAGATGCGCAAGAAAAGCTTTCGATCCAGTGCTTTGTGATAAGTTTCAAAGGGTCGAGCAGAAGCGCCCCCATAGAGGGGCTGCAGAATAGGCGTCTCGACTTCCAAAAATCCACGGTCATCCAGAAAATGGCGCATCGCAGTCACAACCCGGCTACGGGCGATGAAGATTTTCCGCACTTCCTCATTGGCAATTAAATCCAGGTATCGTTGCCGGTAGCGGGTTTCTACATCCTTTAGACCATGCCACTTCTCCGGCAGCGGGTGCAATGATTTGGAAACCAGACGGTATGCGGTAATATGGCCACTGACTTCGCCGGTTTTGGTGCGAAACATATAACCGCTAACCTGGATAAAATCCCCGATATCGAAATCGTGTTTCAGGTGTTCATAGGATTCCTCACCCAGATCATCTTTTTTGAAGTATAGCTGGACCCGGCCTGTGCTATCGGAGATATGGGCAAATAGAGATCTGCCCATCAGCCGCCAGGAAATGATGCGCCCGGCCAATTGCACATTGATGGGGGCGGTCCCATCGGCGGCACTTTCGAAGGCAGTGATGGCCTGGGCAGTGGTATGTGTGCGTGCCACCCGTGGTGGATAGGGGTCGATGCCTTGCTCGCGCAGGCGTTGGAGCTTGTCCAGCCGTGCCTGAATGAGCTCATTTTCCGGTTCAAGGCCGGCCGGTATGTTGGCGCTAGGCTGTGAGGCAACTTCCTGAGACATAAGTGTTGGTCATATCCTTTACGGTATTTGCAAAAGGCCAGAAATTGATAGCGACCGCTGCCCTTTGCAGTATCGCCTCTTCATTTCTGGCCTTTACTTGTGGCTGTATGTTTTAGCGAAGAGGCTTACTGGATCTGCCGGACGGTAAAGTAGATGGTGCCGTCGGGTGTGCGGACCGCTACTTCTTTGCCTGCCTTTTGGCCTAAGAGGGCTTTCCCCAACGGCGACTCATGGGAAATGAGACCGGACTTAGGATCGGCTTCGGCCGGTCCCACGATGCGGAAAGTCTCGTTGGGGCCACCACGCTCGGAGACCACTACCTGAGATCCCATACGCACCTGATCGGTGAGACCATCATTTTCAATGATGACGGCTGAATTAAGAATTCCTTCTAAAGTAAGGATCCGTCCCTCTAAGAAGGCCTGTTGGCTCTTAGCTTCTTCGTAGCCGGCATTCTCGCTGATGTCCCCATCCTCTTTGGCAGAACGGATTTGTTCGGCAACCTGGGGGCGACGTACATTAAGAAGATAATCGAGTTCTTCCTCAAGCTTACGACGTCCTTCTGTCGTTAAATAGGTTGCTTTATCTATCATTGATTGGTCCCCTTTGCCCCGTTGGCGGGTAAGCACGATTGATGGGCGTAAAGAAAACAAAACACCGCGACCGGTACCGGTATGCGGCGCTGCACAACTTCCAGTAACATTATACCAGAATTTAGATATTTGTAAAGTGCCGTTTTTGAAGATCGCAGATGCGAAGATTTTACTCTCCGACTTTAAAACCAAATATCTGAGCTCGCCGCAAGTACAAGCGGAGCTTTATCACCCTTTGAATTTTCCCTCCCTCCGGGCTTTCATCATCCAACCGGCCTGGCAGTTGCTGCGTGCCCCAGGAGAAACTAAAGGTGCCATCGCCGTTAGAAATGGTGCGGCATTTTTCCCGCTCCCACCCGGGCAAAACCCGGCCATAATGGTCCAAGATTTCGGCTTTGAGATCACCATCCTGGTCGATCTGAGCCAGTACCAGCGGCCCAGGCCCGCCATAATTTGTGACATACTTGGTTTCCACCATGCCTTCGAAATCCGCCCGGTAACCACAGAACATACCCTTCGATAGACGGGCCAGGCCGATAGCGTTGGTGGATACCTCTCCAGGGGCGGTTCTGCCGGGTGGCATCTGTTGCCAGCGATCGGACCCGTGGTCGTGGCTCGCGCCGTTGTAGTAAATGAACAATTCGTCCCCGCGGTGGACGATACCCTTGGAAGTAATGATGCGGCTATCGAAGCTGCCTGCGCCCCCAAGAGGCAAAAATTGGACGCCGGGCATGACCCGGGTATAGTGCTGGCCGTCGCGGGAGAAAACGAGCTCATTCGTCATCGGCGAATAGGCCGGATGATTATGGAATGCCCACAATATCCCAACGTAAAACGGCTCCACGTAGCTAGCCGTCAGGCCATAGAATTCCAGGTATTCGGAATCGTTGGCATCCGGCGTGATGAGCATCCGGGGATAGCTCCAATGTTCAAAATCATCGCTTTCAGCGTAACCGATGAAGCGGCGTTTCGGATGCAGTCGCGGGCGCATAAAAGCCACCCATTTGCCCGTATGCGGATCGCGGCCAGGAAATAGCATATCCGCATCGGTCATTTCGGTGGTACTCATTACCAACCTGGGGCCGGTTGGCCAGTGTAGGCCATCGGGAGAATAGGCGACACAAATCCCGTGGCTATCTGTGCCGCGCAGCGGTAACCGGCTGGTGGGGTTGTGTTCAAACTCGAAGGCTTTATAGCGTTTGGCAGGATCGGGGTCATAGGGATCCTTCTGGATATTCCCGAAAACCACCGAGGCATGGCCGACGGTTTGCAGGATATTATTTTGTTTGCTACCCTGAAATTCATATATCCCCAGATCGGGCTTGATCCAGGAGAGGCCATCAACGCTTTCGGCATAGCAGAGAAAATGTTGGCGCTCCGGCTGACCCTGCTCCGAGGATTCTACACCTACCTCCTGCTGCGGCCGGACAACTGTTTCACTCAGTGCCACTGCCTTATACCACATCTTAAATTTCTTTTCTTCATGATCGAAGAACACGGCGTGATATCCATGAATATTTTCCGTTTCCCACGGCTGGTCGGCCTTTAACACCGGCGCCGCTTCTTTTCTGGGGTGCCCCAGGGCTCGTCTTACTCCGGCTGTGTGATCGATCCACTTGTCATCGAAGAGAAGTTCCATACCTTGTGTCTTATCTCCTTTTTTGTGCTAAGAGCCAATAGTGGTATTCTGAATCCCCGGGCTGCCCTTCAAAGTTAGTTTCTTTGATGGTAAAACCAGCCTGTTGCACCATTTCACGGTAGGTATGCGGGGTATAGCTGCTCCAGGCCATCGGAGCGCCGCACCAGTCATGCTCTTCGCTGTATTCAGTATCAGATGTGCCCAAGGAAACTAAAATCATACCGTCTGGCCGCAGCCAGGTATACATTTGGGCAAATAACGCTGCGTGCTCTTGCCGCGGAATGTGAAATATGGCATAGCATGAGATGATGGCGTGAAAACTGCCGGGGACAAAGGCGATCTGAGAAAAATCTCCGTAAATGTAGCTGGCTGCAGGGATATTCTTGCGGGCCAGCCGGACATGTTTTAGGGAAAAGTCTACCCCTACCAGCCTGTGTCCCTGGTCTGCGAGATATTTATCGTAAGGTAATCCTATGCCGGAGCCCAAATCCAGTATGAGTGCGGCGCCGGGAATCTGCCGGCATAAGGTGTTCAGTAGCCGGGCTTCTAGAAAGGTGAGGATAGGATTATGGCGAAAGACCAGGGCATAATCGCCTTCTTCGTAGCCGGATTGTACAATCGTTTTCACGCTGTGACCTTACCAGATAGTCTACGTCATGTCGACACGAAACAATATATACCTGATACGATATCCCTATTATCTTAATTCAGGGTGAAAGTTTGCGCGGTTCCCTCGCAGGGATTCCCACGAATGGCATGGAATTGGCCGCTGCGTACCTCAGCGACGAAGGAAATGACCGTGCATGACTCTTCGCGGTGTACGCACACGCCGCCTGTGTGGTCCGATTGAACTGCCCGTACCCCGGCTACATCCACCGGCACTTTTTCCCGATATAACCGCTGAGCGGCCGAAAGGCGGGAACAGGTAGTGTCCACATCCACCTCTCCACCTGCCAGTTGGGGATTCAGGAAGCAATTGGTGTGCAACAGGTATCCCCGAGTGCCCCGATCTTCAGGAGTGAGAACCTCAAACCCATCTGCGTGGGCTTCCACGTCGACCAGGGTGCCTGCCTCATCGGCAATCAGGTAATTCATACCAGAACAGGCGTGATTGGTTTTGAAGATCTCTACTCCCTCTTCCGCCGAGCGCGCTTCCAAAACCTGGCGGCATAACATGTTATAGAGCAAGCCATCGGCCCGCCAATGCTTTCCGGGAAGCGTATTAGCTCCCAATGCCAGGTGGGAACCCAGGCCGGGACGGCCTACGGAACCGGCCCAGGAAAAATAGATAAACGGCTCGCCATGCGCCGGGTGGCCCCGCACAATCGCGCCACAATCCAACCAGCCTTTCCAATCGTCTCCGTTCCAACCCAGCAAAACCTCAGCATCGGTGACTACGGCATGGCTGGAACAGGCAGCGCTATGGGCAACGGCCACCGGCGCCTGCCAAACCATTCTTTTCCAGGAAACTACTTCCAGATGGGCATTGATCATGAATACATTGCGGATATCCATTTCCGCTCCCTGGGCGATGCCCTCGATTTCTTCCATCAGAGCGGGCGCATGTTGTTGGCAGTAGGCATAGGTTTGCTGCAGGTCCCGCCAACTGGCGTCGTAAATCTCGCTGCCCACGATAGAGCGCAAGGAAGCCGCCGTCTGTTGAACCCGGGCCCGCAACTGCCGACCGTGAGCCAAACCCATTTCCTTCGGAGTGCCTGCAATATCAATCTGAGGATAAAAGCCTGGCATAATATACCCTCCTGAACGTCAAAGCATTGATAGTATTTTTGTAACTACTCAGCCACTACATATGGGATTGATTAAATACTTTCACCACAATATGTAGTGTTTAGATTTGCATAAGGTGATGATTGGGCCTCAAAATAGCATTTTTGAACGGGCTATAAATGCCCGATTCAGACTTAAAAACCACAATA
>SHYO01000139.1 GCA_009692745.1 Chloroflexota bacterium | reverse complement strand
CGCCAGGAATAGGTGTGCTGATTGGGGTAAAAGTGGCCGGCGGTTGCGGTGTCTGTGTGACGGTGGGGGTCATTGTTACCGGCCGGGGTGTGGGCGTGGCGGAGGAGGTCGCAGTGGCGAGCGGTGTCCGCATAACGGTGGGGGTCATCGTGACCGGCCGGGGTGTGGGCGTGGCGGAGGAGGTCGCTGTGGCAAGCGGTGTCGATGTGACGGTGGGGGTCCTCGTCGCCGGCAACGGCGTGGCCGTCGGGGTTTCTATAAGCACCGTCCACGGCATGGGGCAAGCCAGGCCATAATTTCCGCCGACCAGAATCAGATCCAACAAATCCACTATCCCATCGCCGTTCACATCGGCCCAGGGGTTGGCCGGGGGCTGGCCCCGGAAATAGCCCCCCACCAGCACCAGGTCCAACAGGTTCACCCGTCCATCCCGATTGGCATCCCCGGCGCGCAGCAGCGTAGCGTTCAGGGTGAGCAACTGGCCAGATCCAACCGTCACCGTGACCTGGCTGCAGAGAAAGCCGCCGCGCTCCGCCCGCAATTGATGCACGCCTGGAACAACCTGGCTGAAGCCGAAAATTCCATCTGCACCTGTCCCCGTAAAGCGGGTCTCATCCAACCAGATCGATACGCTATCGTGATAACTCCGTCCCTGCAACGTCACCTGTCCCCGGATCTGGCCGAAAGCTTGATTGATCTGGGGCAAAATGGCCAGGCGCCCGCCAGTCGAATCCGACCGGCCGTCCCACCAGGCTTGTCCCAGACCTGTAAGGCTGAAAACTACCCAAAGCCAAATGGCGAAGCGGCATTTGTCCATAGAGAATATTGGATGTTAGTCCTTTGCTCTATTTTATCCGCGGCAATGGGGCAGTTAATGGATCAGGTTCCTTGGGAACACGGTAGCGGGACAACAAATCTCGCGCCATGCGGTTCCCCAGGACAGCCACCAATGCCAGGGTAAAGATCGTTAAGGGGGGAATAAAAGCCAGAAAGATCAATAGCAGCGAGATAACGATTAAGACAAAGGTGGGCAAGGGTTGCATCACTGCCAGGGAGATAGCATTACGCACCACCAGGCGCACCGAAGGCGCTTCTAATTCCATCACCATCGGCCATAGATAGAATTGGAAGCTCAGCCAGAATAAAAATAGGGCCAAAAACAGCATTTGCAACACGGTGAAAATCAGCCCTGGCTGGCGCCCATAGAAACCGCTATTGAAGAGCAGGATGCCTCCTACTGCTATATCAACTATGAACAACCGATAAGCCAGACCTGCGTACAGGCGCATCCCCTCCCAAAATTGCGAAAACCGAACCGCCCGTCCCTGGGCTACTCGGTTAGTGACATAGTAGAGCCCGACCGTAGCCAACGGCAGGGGAATGATCAGCAGCGCCATAATCACCCAAGCCAGGTTCAGCAACATCAGGACGAACAACTCTTCCCAGAAATCCTTAATGCCCTGCCAGATCACACCCAATTTCATCGTCTCCCGCTCCTATCCCGGCGCTCATTTACAGGTAAACGCTTATTCATGCTGCTCGCTGAGTATACTCAGCGCTGATATGGGACCAAAGGACCGCCTGGCAGTTTTGGACAATCACAGCATATCCAGCACCGTTGGGACGGTATCCGTCATCAGCTCCCGGCTGAGTATACTCGGCTAGCGATGGCTTTAAGTTTGCCTTAAGTTTACCCGCACCCCTATTCCAGGTCAAGGCCAATCCTGGTTATTATTTCCTGGGAGCGCGAGCAAGACGCTGCCCGAACCAGGTTCGGGAGCGCTCCCAGGTTGCCTCCGTATGCTTCTGTGTTCTTCCGTGTTCTCTGTGCTATAATCACAGCATGGAAGTGATCCTATCTCACGAGAATGCAGATTTTGACGCTATAGCCTCCCTGTTGGCGGCCTCTCGCCTTTTCCCCGAGGCCCTACCGGTCTTGCCACGCCGTCTCAATCGCAACGTGGCCGATTTCTTGACGCTCTACGGGGACCAATTCCCGTTCCGCCAAGCCGATGACCTATCGCGGCAGAAGGTCGAGCGGGCCATCCTGGTCGACACCACCAACATCCTCCAGGTGAGGGGCATGCGCGATGATACCCCCTGGCTGGTCATTGATCATCACTTAAAGGACAAGGAAACCCGTCCGAATACGGAGTACCATGTGGCAGAGATGGGCGCCACCACGACCATTCTTACCGAGGATTTGTGCCAGCGCGATATTTCCCTCACGCCCATTGAGGCTACCTTACTGATATTGGGCATCTACGAAGATACCGGATCGCTTTCCTACGCTACTACCCGGCAGCAGGATTTACACTGCGCCGGCTGGCTGCTGGCGCAAGGCGCCAAGCTCGAAGTGGTCAACCGCTTTTTACATCATCCACTGCTGCCAGAGCAGCAGAAACTTTATCATACCCTGGCACAAAATGCAGAGCACCTCAAGTTCCAGGGACATACCATCGTGATTGCCACCGCCCGCCCCCCTGCCTACGTGGAAGAACTCTCAACCCTGGCACATAAGCTGCGCGATCTGTTCGAGCCGGATGCCATTTTCCTCCTGGTACAATTTGACGACCACGTGCAGCTAGTCGCCCGCAGTACCACCGACGATGTAGATGTGGGCGCCGTCGCCAAGGCCTTGGATGGCGGTGGACACGCGCGCGCTGCAGCCGCCATGCTGGATAACACCAACCTGGACCAAGCCAAATCCCGTCTCATCTCGCTGTTAGACAACCGAATCCACCCCTCTATACGGGTCTCACAGATTATGTCAGTAGGTCAGGTCCGCACCTTGCGCTCCCAGAATACCGTGGCCGAAGCGCAAGAGGCCATGCAGCGATATGGTCACGAAGGCTTTCCCGTTATCGACCAAGGGCGCCTGGTGGGGTTGATAACCAGGCGCGATGTAGACAAAGCTGCCTTCCACCAGTTGGCTAAACGCCCTATTGAGAATTATATGATTAAGGGCGAGATCGCCGTTTCCCCTGATGACTCTGTCGAGCACTTGCAGTCCCTCATGATGAGCCTGGGACTGGGCCAGGTGCCGGTCGTGGAAAATGGGGAAGTGGTCGGTATCGTGACCCGCACGGACTTAATTAAACTGTGGACCACCCCCACCATCCTGCCTGCTCGCGCTATGCACCTGGCGGCGAAAATGGATAAGGCGTTACCGGTTGAGCTGCGCCAGAAATTAGCGCTTGTCAGCCAGATAGCCACCGAAATGAATTATGCTATTTATGTCGTCGGCGGTTTCGTCCGCGACCTGCTGCTGGATATTCCCCGCTCACCGGACCTTGACATCGTGGTCGATGGGGACGCCATCGCCCTGGCGCGGCGCCTGGCCGAACGGGCCGGAGGCCGGGTCCATTCGCACAGCCGTTTTGGCACTGCCAACTGGATTTTTGCCGAGGAGATTGAAACAGAGGGTCCACCCAACAGCCATATCGGCCACCTGGACTTGATTACCGCACGCACGGAATTCTACGAAGCCCCTACTGTGTTGCCTACAGTCGAACGGGGCAGCATCAAATCCGACCTCCACCGGCGGGATTTCACCATCAATACCATGGCTATTTGCCTGGATCGGCGCCGCTACGGCATGTTGTTGGACTTCTACGGCGGCCTGAGGGACTTGGAAGCCGGTCTCATCCGCGTACTGCATAACCTGAGTTTTGTGGAAGATCCCACCCGTATCTTGCGCGCCGCCCGCCTGGAGCAGCGTTTGAGCTTCAAAATCGAGCCTCGTACGGCAGAACTCATCTCCGATGCGCTTACGATGTTGGACCGGGTCTCCGGCGAGCGCATCCGCCACGAGCTTTATCTGATCTTTGAAGAAGCTGCACCAGAACGAGCTTTGGCCCGCCTGGAACAACTTCAGGTATTGGGCCATATTCAGCATGACCTGACGCTCACACCACGTCTTGAACATGCCATCATTCAATTGCGGGAACGGCTGCCAAGCTGGTACGGTCAGACAGGGCAATCCTCTGTGGGCAGACCTTACCCCTGGCAATACCTGGCGTTGCTCTTATTCCCCATCTCCCCGGGCGCCCGGCTGGAGATTCTACATCGGCTGCGGGTCCCCAATGGCGAATCCGGCCAGATTCAGCTCGCTGCTAAACTTCATGCCCGGCGCCGGGCGCTAGCTGCTGAAACTATGCCAGCCAGCGCCATCGCGCATGCCCTGCGTGCCGCCAATGCGGATGTACTGGGCCTTCTCTGGGCAATATGGGATCAGGGCGCAGCCCGCGACCGCTTACTCACATATCAGACCCGCTGGCGCCACATCGACCCCCACCTCAACGGCCACGATCTACAAGCTATAGGGCTGAAACCTGGCCCCATTTTCCGCCGCATCCTGACGTCTCTACAGGATGCCTGCCTGGATGGGTTGGTCCACACCCGGGAGGAGGAGGTCGCCTATGTGCAACACCTGCTTTCCATCGAATTGCCAGAGGGCCAGGATAAAACTTTACACGGAGCACACAAAGAAGGTAGAGAGAGCAAAAAGTAATATCCAATATGGGAGGAAAATATGTTAGCAGAAGTGCAGATTTACCTGGATATGTTACAGGAGAAGCGGAATGATATTCGTGCTGCCATCCGCGACCGTCCCGAAGCCGCGCTGAACTGGCGCCCCAATGCCCCCGAAACCAACGCCATCGTCAACCTGGCCCTCCATAGCGCCAGCGCTGAAATACACTGGTTCAAGCGGGTCATAGTGCGGGAAGAGTACCCGCGCCATCGCGATAGCGAATTCACCATGCGTGCCACCAATGCCGAGCCGGCGCTGCAACAATTGGATATGGCACAGCGCGAAGCGGAACGCATCCTGGGCGCCATGGATGAAAATACAATTAATCAAATGCACGAACGTCGCGGCGAACAGATTAGCACGCGCTGGATTATCCTGCATGTCATTGAGCATTACGCCGAGCACCTGGGGCAAATCCACCTGACCCTTTCCCTGTGGGAGGCACAGCAACAGACTGATGCCCATTAAAGCCCTGCTCTTCGATTTTGGTGGTGTGATCGTGCGCACAGAAGATTGGAGCGGGCGAGCCAGGTGGGATCAGCACCTGGGCCTGCCGGAAAACACTGCCTATCAAACCGTTTTCCAGTCAGAAATCGCCCGCCGCGCCACCCTGGGCAAAGTGCCGGCGGCAGATGTATGGGCATACGTGGCAGCCACGCTAAACCTCGACGATGGCCGGCTGCACCAGTTCCGCGATGACTTTTTCGCCGGCGACCGTCCGGACACGCGCCTGATCGAGTTTATGCGCAACCTGCGCCCGCGCTACAAAACTGCCGTGCTCAGCAACGCATGGTCAGATGCGCGCGAGATCTTTGCCGGCGTCACCGGTCTGCAGGATGCGGTCGATATGTTCATCATCTCTGCCGAAGTCAAACTGGCCAAACCCGATGCGCGTATTTACCAGCTTGCCGCCGATCGACTGGAAATCCAGCCGGGGGAAGCCATCTTCGTGGATGATGTGGCCGCCAACGTAGAGGCCGCCCACCAGGCCGGCATGTGGGCTATCCAGTTTAATAACACGGACCAGGTGATTGCCGAAATCCAACACCGCCTGGGCGGATAATTTCAGACCTGCAACAAGCCCATCTGCCGCGCTACGATCACGGCTTCCATCCGATTTGCAGCGTGCAGTTTCGTGAGCAGGTTACTGACATGATATTTCACAGTGCGCTCGGAGATATATAAGGTCGCGCCGATATGCCGGTTCTGCATGCCACGGGCCACCAATGCCAACACTTCCAGTTCCCGCCGGGTCAAAACCGGCCGGGATGTGCCATCTTGTAATCTGTGGTCATCCGCGGGGATCTGGCCATCCCCTTCCGCATCCTCGAAATGTTCCCCCTTCACGCGGGCGATATATGTGACGTTTTGCTGTTCTGTAACACCCTGCCTCTCCCCCCTGATCAGTTCGGTGACCATATGCGCCTCTCATCGAATATTCGAACAAATGTTCTGAATATATTCTAACCGAAAGACTCTTCTCTGTCAATGGGGTCAGGGATGCCAGTATTCTATGATATCCTTGACAATTCTTCGTGTTCCTTGCTATAGTGAAAGTATCCTACTTCCTCAGCACAGTATTTGGGAGCATCTGCCATGCGTTTATCTAAACTATTCTTTCAAACCCTACGCGAGACCCCCGCCGAGACCGACATCGTCAGTCACCAGCTCCTGCTGCGCGCGGGCTTGATTCGCCAGGTCGCTGCCGGTATTTTTGAATTTCTGCCCCTGGGCCAACGGGTCAAGCGTAAAGTAGAAGAGATCATCCGCCAGGAAATGGACGCCATCGGCGGCCAGGAAGTCAGCTTGCCCGTGGTGCAACCCGCCGAGCTCTGGCAGCGCACCGGCCGCTGGAACGCCATCGGCGCTGATATGGCCCGCTTCCAAGACCGCAACGGGCGGGATCTTTGCCTGGGCATGACCCACGAGGAAGTTATCACCGACATGGTGGCTCCGATCCTAAAGAGCTACCGCCAACTCCCTGTGATGCTCTACCAAATCCAAACCAAGTTCAGGGATGAGCCTCGCCCGCGCGGCGGTCTCATCCGGGTGCGCGAGTTTACTATGAAAGATGGCTACTCCTTCCACCCGGATATAGCCAGCCTGGATGCCTACTATCCGGAGGTGTACCAGGCCTACTTCAACATTTTTCACCGCTGTGGTCTGGAGCCGATTGCGGTGGAAGCCGATACCGGCATGATGGGCGGCACTATGGCCCACGAATTCATGGCCCTGACCCCTATTGGAGAAGACACCCTTCTGCTATGCGAAGCTTGTGGTTATCGCGCCAACCGCCAGATCGCGACCTTCGCTAAACCTATCCCTCCTCAGCAGGAAGCGTTGCCCCTGGAACAGATGGACACCCCCGGCGTCAATACCATAGACAGCCTGGCCCGCTTCCTCGATTTATCCAGCACCCAAACTGCCAAAGCCCTTTTCCTGGTAGCGGAGATGCAAGATAGTAAGGATACGAAACGCGAGCAATTCGTCTTCGCCGTCATCCGCGGCGATATGGAGATGAACGAGACCAAGCTTGCCAACGCAGTTAAAGCGCAACACATGCGCCCCGCTACTCTCGACGAGATCAGAGCGATCGGTGCGGAACCAGGATACGGCTCTCCCTTAAATATCGATCGCAGCCGGGTCTTGTTAGTTGTAGATGACCTCATACCCCAGAGCCCGAATCTGGTAGCAGGCGCCAACCAGGCCGGCTATCACATGCTGCATGTTAATTACGGGCGGGACTATACCGCCGATATCGTCACCGACATCGCAGCCGCCGCCGAAGGTTCCCCTTGCCCACGCTGTGGGGAGCCCATGCACGCTGTGCGGGGCGTAGAGGTAGGAAATATCTTTAAGCTCGGCGCCAAATATAGCCAGGCATTCGGCGCCACGTACCTGGATGAAAACAGCGCTGCCCATCCTCTCGTAATGGGGTGTTACGGCATCGGCGTCGAGCGCTTGATGGCCTGTATCGTGGAGCAATACCATGATGGCCAGGGGATCTGCTGGCCTACCAGCGTGGCCCCTTACCAGCTTTCCCTGGTCAGCCTGGCCACTTCCAAGACGCCCGACGTGGCAGCGGCGGCGGACGATATCTACCAGCAACTGGTAGGTTTGGGCATCGAGGTGCTCTATGATGACCGGGACGAAAGGGCAGGGGTCAAGTTCAACGACGCCGATCTCATCGGTCTCCCGCTGCGCCTCACGGTAGGCGGGAAGGGTCTGCAAAGGGGCTTGCTGGAATTAAAAATTCGGCGTATTAACGAAGTGCAAGAGATTCACCTGAACGACGTAGTCGGCCGGGTCCAGATCGCCCTGGATGGGGAATGGGGCATCATAAACCGGCTTCTGGCGGATAGTAGCAAGCCAATCTCTCCAGTGTGAAACAGCGGCGGTATTTGCAGCGTATACTATATATGATCCTGAGCTAATGAGTTGAGACTTGCCCGTGAGAAATATTGAGTACAAGTGAGGTTTTTTACCCATGGGTGAATATCGCAATCTAAGACGACAAAACGGCATCATCGCCGGTGTTTGTGGTGGATTGGGCGCATTTTTTGGCATCAGCCCTATTTGGTTTCGCCTGATCTTTCTCATCCTGGCGCTGCCGGGGGGACTGCCCGGAGTGCTGCCCTATATTATCTTGTGGTTTGTTATTCCTAAGGCTAGCTAAGAACAGATAGCATTGGCCACAATATTCGAGAGGAGGCACCCCAATGTTTGAACGCATTTCGAATAGTTGGGAATTGGTGAAAGCCAGCGCCGCTGTCTTGCGGCATGATAAAGAGCTGGTCATTTTTCCGATCATATCCGCCATCGGGACATTGATTGTCACCCTGACCTTCGCTGTACCCTACGTCCTTTCCGGATTGCTGGACAGCTTGATGTCTGGCGGGTCGGACAACGTCAGAATTTTGAGCGCCATCGTCGCCTTCCTATTTTATTTGGTGCAATACTTCGTGATCTTCTTCGCCAACTCGGCCCTGGTAGGCGCAGCCCTGATCCGCCTGCGCGGCGGCGACCCTACCCTGGGGGATGGTCTACGCATTGCAGGCAGCCATGTAGGATCGATCTTCGGTTATGCCCTGGTAGCGGCTACGGTAGGTATGATTTTGCGTTGGATCTCCGAGCGGGGCGCCCTAGGCCGGATCGTTTCTTCCCTCGTCGGGCTGGCCTGGAACGTGGCGACCTATCTGGTAGTTCCCATCCTGGTTATGGAGGATGTCGGCCCCATTGAGGCGGTGCAGCGCAGCACCCGCCTGTTGAAGAAAACCTGGGGCGAACAGGTCGTGGGTAATCTCAGCATCGGCATAGTTTTTGGACTGCTCTTCTTTGGCACAATCTTGGCCGGGGCCTTACTCATCTATATAGCCAGCCTTACTGGCTCGACCGCGGCTATCCTGGCGGTAGCCGTTCTGGTCGTACTGGCCCTGATCGGATTGGGGCTGATCAGCGCTACTTTGAATGGCATCTATGCAGCAGCGGTCTATGAATACACCGTCACCGGCAAGACCGGCGGCAACTTCGACGAGCGTCTCATCCAGAATGCTTTCCGCCCCCGATGAAAACGGTCGCATTACCGTACTATCGGCAAAATCCGACCCGGTTGATGCGCGCCAAAAAGTAGCCCGGCCCTGCAGCAGGTCCCCACACCTGCGGCAAAGCCGGACTACTCGTCTGTCCTGGTACTTGATTTGGAAGAGCCCCCTGATTCGCATATCATGGGTCGGAGTATGTAAATCTAAGGAGGCCCGCAGATGATGATTTTGCCCATCGGCGACGACAATTCCGATCGCCAGTCTACACCCGTGATAAATTACCTGCTCATCGCCCTTAATATTCTGGTCTTCGTCCTATTTCAAGGCCTGGGGGCCAATGACAGCTTCACCTACACCTTCGCCACCGTGCCCCAGGAAATTGTTACGGGTCAGGATGTAGTGACTCCCCCGCAAACAGTGCGCGACCCCGTCACCGGGGACCGGTTCACCGTGCCCGGTCTGGAGCGGACCCCTATTTCTGTGTATATCACCCTGCTCGTCTCTATGTTCATGCACGGCAGCGTATCCCATATTCTTGGTAATATGCTCTTTTTATGGATCTTCGGGGATAACGTGGAAGATGCCTTGGGACATACCCGATATCTCATCTTTTACCTGGTATGCGGTATTCTCGCCTCCCTATCCCATGTCTTCTCCACCTATCTCCTGGGCCAGGATCCGCTAATTCCCAGTCTAGGCGCCTCCGGCGCCATATCCGGCATCCTGGGCGCCTATCTGATCCTCTTCCCGCAGAAGCGCGTCACAGTCTTCCTCTTCAGGTTTCTCACCCAGGTACCGGCCATTGTAGCGGTCGGACTCTGGTTTGTCTTTCAGCTCGTCAGCGGGTTGGGGATGTTAGGGGGCCAAACCGATGGTGTGGCCTATGCCGCCCATATTGGCGGCTTTATCGCCGGTATAGTCCTGATCAAATTCTTCGCCATTGGCCGTAGTTCCCAAGGTCCAAAGCAGGCCTGGGGTGGGTAACACCACACCTGGTTCCGTCCCCGAATACGGGAGCCGGGTACGGGGGATCTCTTTCAATGCACTGTCGCCCCCGGCGAACGAGTGAGTGCGGCGTTGAGGCCCGCCCGCAGCGCTTCGCGGTACTTCGAAAACTGGTATATGCCCTCCTTTTCCAACATTTCGCTGCCGGAAGGGCCGGCGCCCGAGCTGTCAGCGCCGGCCTTATCCTGGCCAGATTTATTACTCCTATCCTCAACCAGCCACATGGGCTTGTCACCCCGCCCTGCCGTGCCGGTTTCTAGCCGGGTTAAAATCTCCAGCGCCTGCCGGTAATATTGGATGGCGCTGGCATCCGCCAACATCAAGAGAGCCTTATCGCCGGCCAGATGCAAATAGGTAATCGCCTTGCGCCAGTCCCGCGCTTTTTGGTAATGAAATGCCAGTAATTCGCAACCTTCCATACTACCACTACCCAAACTTCGCTCCAGCGCTACGGCGATTTCCTTATGCATAATCTCGCGCCGTTTCGGATTCACATCGTTATAAATAGCCTGGCAGATCTCTCCGTGCATTAATTCCAGGTACTGCCGCTGCCCGTTCCGCGCTGGCCTGTTGCTTTCCGTGCCACCCAGCTCTATTTGCCAGCCGGGCTCTTCTGCCCGGCGCGCCAGGCGGCGTTCCAACCAGATTTCGATGCCAGCTTCCACCACCACCGGCTGCTCTTTGGCAGCTTCTTGTAACAACCTGGCTTCAAACGGCTGGCCAAACACAGCAGCCAATGTCAGCAACCGCCTGGCCGACGTTGGCAGATGTTCGATGCGGCGCAAGATGAGCGCCTCCAGCGTATGAGGCGTCGGCTGCGCCATCACCGGCAGCGGACCGGCCAGAGACCAGCGTCCCCCCTCACCCCAACCCCTCTCCGCTGCCGATTCAGGCGCCTCTGCGGCTACCAAAATATTTTCATCGCAGAGAAATTCAAACAACTGGGTAATCGCCAGTGGTAACCCGCCACTCTCTTTCTCCAGGAATACGGCTAACTCAGGGGCATTAGCTTCCCCCACCAGCTCCTCAGCAATTTCTGCCATGTCCTGCCTGTTCAGCCGCTTCAGGAAAAGCTGGCTAACGCGCAAATCCGGTCCTAATTGTTGGAGTAATTCCTGTAACGCCTCATTGCTCTCTAATCCCGCGTTTTCATAGGTGATCACGATCCATACCGGCGCCTGCATGTCCAACCTATCCCCTGGCGCCGCCAGATATGAGATCATATACTTCAATACCTCGAGGCTGGCGTCACTCGCCCACTGCATGTCCTCCAGCCACATGATCAGCGGCGTGGGAGCCTGGTGCGTATGCCGCCCCGGGCCGACCGGAGCGCTTTTAGCAGCGGCCAATAGCACACCATTCAAAAACTCCAGGATGGCGCGGGCTATCTTCTCTGCAACAAACTGAGGTGGTCCGATTCCGCTGCCCCCGGACGGTCCGCCAGGTGATGCCCGCTGAGTTTTCTCAGCATGCAGGCCACTGAGCTCCGGAATCAACAAGGCCATAATAGCGCCGGTTTGAGGCGAAACACCCCCCAGCGCCTGGCTGACCGCTTCCCACCGTACGGCACAAAAGGCGCGCAACATATCGATCAACGGTTGGTAGACAAAGCTATCTAGACACTGGCAACACCTCCCCCGCAGCAATGTCACCGGCGTCTCCATTTGAACTACCTGAAGGAAGTTCTCCATCAGCCGGCTTTTACCGATACCCGCCTCCCCCTCGATCAGCACCAACCGGCCCTTTTCCTTTAATACCTTATCCCAATCGCGGCGTAACACCCCCAATGCGGCACTCCGCCCAACGAAAGGGATGTATAATTGCACCGGTTGATCCTCACTCTGTACTTGCGCCACCGGTAACTTTTGATTCAGAATTGCCTGGTACAGGGCCGTGGTTTCCGCCAGCGGCTCCACCCCCAACTCTGCCAACAAGAGGGTCCGGCAATCCTCATATTGCGCCAGAGCCCGGTTGCGCCGGCCCGATAGGGCATATAACCGTATTAAGTAGCGGTGCGTCTGTTCCGAAAGGGGGTCAATCTCCAACAGTCGCGCAGCGTACTGGATGCCCAACCGATATCCTTCGCGACGGATATAATAGTCCACCAGCACATGCAAGGCCTGGATAGCCGCCTCCCGCAGCCGCTCTTGCTTAAATAACAGCCAATGCTCAAACCCGGGGCTCTCTCCCAGGAAGAAGCTGGCCAGGAAATCTCCCTGGTACAACTGCACCGTCTCGGCCAGCAGATGAGGATCAATTTCGTCTGTGCCGGGGAAATGGGCGTGGATACCCTCCTCAAACGCCGATACGTCCAGCCAGTAATTCGCCGCCGGATTAATTTGGACCGTTTGATTGGTGGATAAGATTAGCGGCTCAGCACCCACTTCGTCAGGCAACTGTGTCCTTAAGTTATACATCGCCTGGCGCAAGTTACGCCGCGCCGTATTATCATCCCGCTCCGGCCATAGTAACCCGGCCAGCCGGTCCCGGTTCAGGGGACCTTCGCGGTGCATTAGCAAATAGATGAGCAGTGCGCGTACCCGCTGCGACTCGAAGCCGCTGACCGGTTTGTCGCCATACCAGACTTCAAAACCGCCTAGAAGTCGTACATTTAACCGGACCAAGGGATGCTCCTCTTTCACAAAATTATGTATGTCAGAATGGTTGTCCAGGAACCTTGAGCGGTCCCAATCTCTTCTACGACCTGCACCCTACGCTGGGTTTTCAATCCGCCGTCCCCAGCGCTGTGATTATATTACCTTCATTATAACTAAATCTAGCTCTGTGCGAAGAGGCAAAGGTGAATATAGGGTGAAGTTATGGTGAAGATATGTTGCAGACCCTGGAAGAATGATTTCTGTCATGCCACAACCAGGCGTCGACGTGCCGCCCTGACGATTTCCTGACGGTTAATATATATAATAAGTCTGTTGAATTATTTTAGCCCCTCGCATGCGCTTGAGCCTCAAGCCATTGGCGTATCTTGGGCCGGCCGATATGGAGTGGTCGCAAAACACGGAGGAGTAGTATGGAAGCGGCCTCAGAGCGTCATGTAGTTTCTTTTCTAATCCGATTCTGGTTGGAACCCCGTGAGTTGGCAGATGAGAGCGCCCCGCTGCGGGGGTACATCCGCCATCTGCAGACAGGTGAAGAGGATTATATCAGTTCCCCGGAGATGCTTTTGGAATATATCCACCACCAGTTGGAGAAGATTTCCGCTGCTGAGGGCTGTACCCCATTGGCCTAGCACAGAGCCCCACCAGGTACACCGCTTTTACCTCCGCATCGGCCCTTGCAGCCTTCCTGCCCCAAGCAACCGGCCGGCTACCTTTGCCGGAGCAAGTCTTGAACCTGCGGCTGCTTGTCAAGGCACAATATTATCACGCATCCCCACATCTTTTACTGTTTATACTTCACAAGGTCATAATTTGCGCTTTTTAGAAGGTCTGAAAGTTGAGCGTCAGCAAGGAATCTAATGCCGCCTTGTGATTGGTGTGGGTCTGACTGAGACATTCGAGAATCGCCGCTTTGAAAGACACGAAGTCGGCATAGTATT
>SHYO01000138.1 GCA_009692745.1 Chloroflexota bacterium | reverse complement strand
AAAGCCAAGGATAAAATATAGATTGGTTTGGGACGGATAGACGGCGCGGATAGCCCTGGCTTTATCCACAAAACGGCCATGACTTCCCAGGCCAACCGTCCAGCTAGGGTAGGATTTTACCAGGTTTTCCAACAGCCAGCAGCGCTGGCCCAGGTCAGCGCCAAAAACGGATTTATCGACATTAACCACGGAAAGCTCTAGCAATATCTCGTCCATCTGAAAGTGGTGTTGGGCCAGGGCAGCCATCTCAACATGGGCAATCGTAGGAGGGTTAAACGCACTGGATAGCACTCCCAGCGACTGTCCTGGCCGGTTGATACCCTCCAACGCCCGGTGGACAAACCGCAACTGTGGTGCAGCTTGAGAATCGACCTCCTCAACTAAATCGGCCAATTGACCCAACCTCTGTTGTTCAGCAACAGTCAAATTCATTGATGCCTCATCTCAACCATTACCCCCTCACCCTATCATCCTCCCGGCGGCAACCCCAAGGCTTTCAGCACCAGGGTAGCATAACTACCCGGTGGTAAAATGAAACTCACCTGTACTTTGGAGCGATGCGCGTATTTATCATCTGGCCCCTGGGATAGAATACGACACTCGCGTGGGATGAGAAGCAGCGTCCGGCGCCCACGTGGGAGGTAGGCGCGCTTGAGCACGCGGGCTTTCAGCTCGGATAACTGCAGATCTTCTTCCTTTAAAACGGCCTGCAACGCCTCTGCCACTGCCGGGTCCTCAAAAGAGGTGCGGGCTTCTGGCAACGGTAGACTGATCTGGCGCAATCGGGACAGGAGTGGCTCCGGTAACGTCACATACATGGGCAGGCGCCGGTCGAGGCTCTCCATCCACTGCACCGGCAGCCGGATTTTTTCCAGGTGCGGTAGTAGATAGCGACTGGTCATGAGATTCCACAAATAGCTCTGGTAGGCCGCTAACAGCAGCGGCAGCAGCCGGGGCGTAATCAAGTTCACAGCGCGGCGGTAATCGGTGGGATGGTCCCGCAAGTAGGCCAGCACGCTGCGGTAATTGGACGGGCGCGGAGCCTGGTTGATCAGATCCCCCCAATCTCCCCAATGTTGGATAGCATATTGCTTGTAGATGCGGACTGGCAAAGGATCGCCGATGGCCTCACCGGCCAGGTAGAGCTTGAGCGCCCCTTCTTCATCCCGTTGCAGTATGCGCTTGCCGATGAAACCCTCCCCCGGCACGTAAGAGCCGAAGCGCTGCAGGTCGAAATAGTTGGGCAGGCCACTCTGGGCCACGTTTTGCGCCTGGCGCCGCCAGTCGTCGGCCTCTGAAGGCGTGAGATCACGCACTGTCATGACAAAGTGGTTGCCCCGCAGATCCGCCGGCGCCAGCGGGGTGGCCCGGTGCCCCACCAGAGTGGCGGAGTATTCATCACCTGCCAACCGCTCCGGTCCATTGGCCCGCACGGTGGCATATTGGGTGGCGACCGCTTCCCGGTCCTTAAGACCCGGGAATTGGACGGCGCTGAGTGGCACACCTAAGGCGGTGGCCAGGCTTTGCTGTACTTCCATGGTGGTACGTTGGCGCTTTACCACCCGGTAAACTGAGAACGGTCCTTGGGAGCCGCCCCCGGCCAGGTCAACCAACTCTTCTACTACAAAATCTTCGGGTATCGTTTTTATACGCACAGTAAACTCATGGGATCATTGGTAATCGTGGGTGAAAGGTTTTATTAGGATATAAATATAGCACGTCCGGGGGGAAGGATCAATCACTTCGAAATTATTCTTCTCGATTCATTTCTGGAAAGTCATTGCCCCC
This sequence comes from Chloroflexota bacterium, assembly GCA_009692745.1. Taxonomy (GTDB): domain Bacteria; phylum Chloroflexota; class Anaerolineae; order Epilineales; family SHYO01; genus SHYO01. Next base: position 11,893 of record SHYO01000138.1, on the reverse strand, counting down.
CCTCTTTAGATCCGGTATAATAGTAAGGTAAACCGGAGTGCAAGCTGACTTATAGCGTAAGGAGTTGTCGATGAGCCCAGGCTCACCGTTGACGGATGAAAATAACTCCTTGGCAACAATCTATTTTCAAGGGAGATGTTGATGGAGAGGCAGCTAGAGGTTTCAAAGCGGATACAGAATACGATGGGAGTTGCCAGGCCGCTGTTTGAATTCTTTACGGGTTCAACCTGGTCGCAACGGGCGGGGGAAGCGGGGATCAGCGATTTCGCCTTCGGCAATCCCCACGACATGCCCTTGCCGGGATTGGTGCGGGCCCTGGAGCGCTGGACCGTGCCGCAAAACAAGGATTGGTATGCGTATAAGATGAGTGAGCGGGTAGCGCAGGAAGCAGTGGCCGCAGCATTGCAAGAGAGGCGGGGTGTGCCCTTTGACGTCGATGATATTAGGTTAACCACCGGAGCGTTTTCGGGACTCTCGGTAGCCTTAAATATCGTAGTCAATCCGGGAGACGAGGTAATCTTCATCTCACCACCCTGGTTTTTCTACGAAGCCTTAATTACAGCCACGGGGGGTAAAGCTGTACGGGTACCGATCAATTCGGAAGCCTTTGATCTCGATATCGAGGCCATTGCCGCCGCCATAACACCACAAACCCGGGCAATCATTATCAACTCACCGAATAACCCCACCGGCAAGATCTATCCCCCCGAAACGCTGCAGCGGTTAAGCGCTCTGCTCTCCGAGGGGAGCAATCGGAACGGCCGGCCGATTTATCTCCTGTCGGACGAAGCCTATAGCCGGATTGTGTTCGACCAGCAACCATACTACAGCCCCACAACGTATTACCCGTATTCATTCCTGATCTATACCTACGGTAAGACGTTGCTCTCGCCCGGAGAACGCCTCGGCTATTTGGCCCTACCACCCACGATGCCCCACCGGGAGGAGATGCGCCTGGCGATTACCACCGAACAACTGATTGCGGGGCACGCCTTCCCGAATGCGATCCTACAGTATGCATTGCCGGACCTGGAGCAGATCACGATTGATATTGAGCATCTGCAAAAGAAACGGGACCGGATGGTTTATGAGCTGCGGCAGATGGGGTACGAGGTGCATGTGCCCCAGGGGACTTTTTATCTGCTACCGCGCTCACCCATTGCGGATGATATGCGCTTTATTGAGCTGCTGGCCGAGGAGAATGTGTTCTGCCTGCCGGGAAAGCTGGTAGAGTTACCGGGATATTTCCGTATTTCTCTGACCGCCAACGACGAGATGATTGAGCGCGGGTTACCGGGCTTTGCCGCGGCGCGCCGGAAGGCGCTGCAGTTGAAAGGATAGCGATCCCAAAAACAGGAGACCCTTGAAAAACAGAAAGGAATAAGACTGTGTCTACTCCCCAAGAACCGTTCAAAGTGGCGGCTGTACAGGCGACGCCGGTCTTCTTAGATCGCGAAGCTACGGTAGATAAGGCCTGCGCCCTGATCGAAGCGGCAGGACATAACGGGGCGAAGTTGGTAGTCTTCACCGAATCTTTCATCCCGGCATATCCCGACTGGGTCTGGGCGGTCCCGGCGGGTGAGGAACAGGTTTTAAGCCGATTGTACGCCCGGCTGCTGGCAAATGCCGTTACTATCCCCAGTCCCACTACCCAACGGCTGTGCCAGGCGGCCAGGCGGGCCAGGGTGCATGTGATGATCGGCATGACGGAGTGTAACAGCGAGGCCAGCGGGGCCAGCCTGTACAACACGTTGCTGACCATCGATTCCCAGGGAAATATCCTGGGAAAACACCGGAAATTGGTGCCTACCGGGGGCGAACGCCTGGTATGGGCCCAGGGAGATGGCAGCACCCTGGGGGTTTATGATACACCTATGGGGAAGATCGGCGGGCTGATCTGCTGGGAGAACTATATGCCCCTCGCCCGGTATGCCCTCTATGCCTGGGGCGTGCAGATCTATATCGCCGCGACCTGGGACCGGGGGGAACCGTGGCTTTCGACCGTCCGGCATATTGCGAAAGAGGGGCGAGTCTATGTGATCGCCAGCGGTATGACCTTGCGGCTGGCGGACATTCCGGATGAAATCGGGGGCATTGCGCTAAAAGAGCGCTTTTACCGGGATGGCGGGGAGTGGATCAATGGAGGGGATAGCGCCATTGCCAATCCCCACGGCGAGCTCATTGCCGGTCCGCTGCATGAGGAAGAGGGGATTTTATACGCCACAATAGACCCGGACCTGATGAGCGGCCCTAAGTGGATGCTGGATGTAGCCGGGCATTATGGCCGGCCGGATGTGTTCGAGCTGACGGTCCACCGAGAACCCCACCCCGTGATCCGTTCGCTGGAAGCGGAGACGACCGGGGAGATGTGATCACGGAATTAAATTAACCTTATTCCCCCGTGGCAATAACTTCTAAGCGGGGCTGGATCTCTACTTCGACCAATTCCAGGGCGGCTTCGCGCACCGCAGGAGGTATGCCTCCCGCCGCGAAGGCGCGGCGCAGGGCGGTTTCGTCCAATTGCGCAACCGTATGCCAGAGGCCGGCCAGGCGCAGCAGGTGTTCCAAGGCTTCACGGCGCCGTTCCCCATCGAGGCCGGGAGGAAAGCGTAACGCGAGCTGTTCTTTAATAGCCACCTGGTGCTCGGTGCCCTGGATAGCGCCCAGACCCTGGCGCTGGGCATAATCCAGCAAGGTCTCTTCGGCCTCGCGCATCTGGGCCTGGATGCGGGCCAGGCGCTCGCGGTACTCGCGGCGCAGACGCTGCCGTTCCTGGTGTAAAGTGACATATTGATCGGCCAGGCGCACACCCACATCTCGCCCACGCGCCAGGGGCAGCAAACGCACCAGGCGGTTGGTATGTTGCTTGGCGGGACACAGGGAATAAAACGGGCAATCTTCGCAGTAGGCGCTTTCATGAAAGGGGAAGAGTTGCTGGCTTTGACTGTTCTCAACCTGGTCAATTACCTGGGATGTGCATAGGATAAGCTGCGATAAAGCTTCTTGATCCAACGGTAAGATCTCCTCACGATTGAAAACCAGATCGTGGCGGATGACCTTGACCTCCCCGGCAACCGGAGAGAAGCGGCGTTGCACCGCCAGACAAGCCAGCGCCCCGCGCCAGAGGGTGCGCCAGTCGGTGGCGCCGGGAATAGCCGAGGCGACCGATGTGAGATGGACTACATAACTGCCATCGGGGGCGACGGCGACACGCTCTACCGGGAAGCTGACAATATAGGCACTATCGCCGTAAAGATCTAATTCGAAGGGTTCCTCCAGCAGCAAAGTACGATCCTGATCGAAGGGCGCATAGCGCCGGTAGAAATCTTCCAGGCAACGCCGGCCCATAGCCAAAAAATCCTCGGGGGCCAGGTCAGGTGCGAGAGATCTCGCGGTGTAATTGGCCTGGATACCGGTATCCCAGTGCTCCAACCAGTCTTTTTCGTACCCGGCGACCCATTCCTCCAGAGAGAGGAGGCGCGTATGGAGTAAATCGCGGTAAAGGCGCTCTAGAGCTTGGCGTATCCGAGCCTCTAAAAAGTGTTCGATGGATTGGCGCTGCCGTGCGAGGGTACTCTCAAGGGTACTTGGTGCAAGGCTACTTGCTTGGAGATGGTCCAGGTAGCGATAGCGGTAGCTCAAAGCGCAGGTCTCGTACAAAGTAAGTTGATCGAGGGGATAGACAGGCTTGGCGGCTCTGGCAACTGGCGAAGTAAACGGCCGCCCCTCCCGCGTAAACGAGCTATGGGGCTGCTGGCGCGGCTGATCCTTTACCATGATGCTCCTCGCTGGCGCAGATATTCCTGGTCCGCGTCTGGCAGTCCACGCGAACCGCTCAGTTTCAATCCCTGGTAATCCATGCGGCTTTGCAGGACATGCAGGCATTGGCCGGTGTCGCCGTCCCAGACACGCATGGTGCCATCCCAGCCAGCAGAGTAGACCTGCACGTCCCCGGCACTGAAGGCGACGGACATAACCGGGCCATCGTGCCCTTTCCAGGTAGCCATCGGTGAGGGCACATTAATATCCCAACGGCGGATCGTCATATCTTCACCGGCCGATATTAGATTGGCGCCGTCGCGGGAAAAGGCTACTTCCCAAACTTGCCCTGTGTGGCCACGAAGCGTGCGCACCAAACGCCAGGTAGCGGTTTCCCAGAGACGAATGGTGCCGCCAAAACCGGGTACAGCCAGCAGATCTCCCGCGGGATTGAAAGCCATCCGGGTTACCCAATCATCGTCTTTCAACCGAGCCACTACCCGGCCGGTGGCAGGATGCCAGATGGTAGTCTGTCCATCGTCACCGCCGGACGCCAGGCGTAAGCCGTCAGGGCTGAAAGCCAGGCCGAAAACGCCATGGGGGTGATCAATGGTGCGCAGCTCGGCGCTGCGGCGTAAGTCCCAGAGTTTGATACCTCCACCCTGGGGGCGGGCACTGGCCGAGGCCAGGCGGGTACCATCGGCTGAGTAGGCCAGAGCGGCGACTTCACCTGTATGACCTTTCAGGGTGACCATCTCACGCCGGCTGCGCACATCCCACAGGCGCAGCGTGTGATCGCGTCCCCCGGCTGCAATTTGGCGACCATCGGGACGGAAGGCCAGGCACAGGACATCGTCCGTCTGGCCACTCAACACACCTAAAGCTCTCCCCTCCACCTGGGACTGACCGGCCACGCCGGTATCCGTCTGTGGCGCGCCCCCTATCGTAGGTGGGGCGGCCCAAAGGTGAATTAGCCCGGTATTCCCGCCTGTGGCGATGATCCGGCCCTCAGCATCCACGTGCATACAACGTAGGCCGGAGGCTTCTGCCAGGCGTAACCCGGCCAGATCCGCCCCGGTCAGATCCACATCCCGCAGGCGGGCGTTGGCGAGATGGGCATAGCGCAGATCGGCGCGCGAGAGACAAGTACCGGTGAGATCCACATTGGACAGGTTGGCATAGGCTAAAATGGCGCCGGATAGATCACGGCCACTGAGATCCTCCCCCAGCAGATTGAGCAACATGGCAGCATTGGCGCCCTGGTAGCGCGTCACTTCAAAGGTCTGGCCGCGGGTCTGGTGCAGCAACTGCCAGAGGAGATCGGGCTTGAGATCCATGGTGCGCAGAAATTCGAAAACCTCTGGGGTAATCAGGCGGGCCCGCAAACCCTGACCTTCGCCCCGTTGCAATTCTTCGGCCAAGCGCTGGGCGACGAAATACTCCTCAAAGGACCGGTGGCTAAATCCCAATCCCTCTTCGGGTTCCAGGCGCAGGAAAGAAGCGGTGCGGACTTCGTAAGCTAACGGTCCCGTGCGAGAGTACTCGCTTGGCGCGCCGATTTTTTGACCGCCAGCCGCGTCAGCTCCACGTTCCAGCGAGGCATCCGTGGGGCTGTGGAAGGACCAGAACAAGGGCGCAAACTCACCCCGATAAACCGTGCGCCGATCCTCGGTCCAGAGCTTCCATGCCAGATCCTGGACGAAACGGCTGCGTTCCGCCGGGGGCAAGGGAGAGCGCCAGTCGTCACGGGAAAGCCACAGATTGGTGTAGGTCTGGTAGAGGGAGGCTGCCGTCTGCACCTGGGTTGCTCCTTCTTTGCCCTCCGGTCTTTCCTCGGGATTTTCTGCGTCAGGTACGGCCAATTGGGTCAGGCTGCGCGCGATCATCCCCAGCAGGATGGGCCGCCGCGCCAGGTGGCGCAGGTCATAGATACTTTCGATGGTCAGGTAGTCGATGGGCCATTCGTCGGCAGAAGCACGGCGCAAGTATTCGGAGACCTGATCCTCCGAGAAATCCTGCAGGAAGATCAGGCGATAAGCCTCCTGGCGGGCAATGGCATGGTAGAGAGGCGTGCCTGGTAACCCGGCATCGCGGGGTGACGGAGAAACACCGGCAATCTCCGGCACGATCTCCGGCAGATCGCGGAAGAGATGTGGCCGGGAGGTGATCAACATGCGCGCCTTGGGTTTCCCGGCAATCAGGCCGGTAAGCATATTAAAATATTGCCCGGCCTGCTCGGCAGTCATCAGCGGGCCAATCTCATCGAAACCATCGAGCAAGAGAATGATATGCCCCTCTTCCACCAGGTGGCGAAAAGCGTCGTACGTGAAGTGCGAAACCTTATACTTGACCAGGTAATGGGCGATCAGTGCTTCCACGTCAGCGATATGGCCGAGATCGCGTAGGTTCAAGCGAAAAGGCATAGGGTAAGCGAGGGGATCGGTCTCATGGCGCCGGGCTAATTCGCCGGCCAGACGCACGGTAAACCATGTTTTTCCGGTGCCATGCTCGCCAAGGACCACCAGGTAATTTGCTCCCCGGTACTCCGGGGCTGTACCTCGGAACGTCGGGGAGGTATCCTCCAACCACTGATCCACCAATTCGCCGGCCGGCGCCTGGCGCCCGGTCAGGTTTTCCACCGCCACCGGCTCTATATAGGGGCCGCGGGCCTCTGTTTCGTTGGCGGCGGCCTGGATCAGCGCCTGGCGGTAGGGGGAAAGATCCAATAAGGTGCGCGAGAGTTCCTCCAGAGATAGCAGATAGAGACCTAAACGCCAGGCCAGGCCACGGGCATCGCGGGTGAAGCCCCGGTTGCTGATCATGGCACCTTGAATAGCGGGATGGGTATTTTGTACGGCACGCAGCCGATCATGAAAGGCTCTGACCCGGTCCGGCCCCAAGGGATTGACATCTTCGGCACAATGGACCAGTAGCAACCTTTCAAAAGGGCCTTCTTGCTTTCGTGCTAATAGGTTGCTATGTCCGCCACCTACCAAGCCGTCGAATTCTACGGCATAGCCGATCATTTCCAGCAGGTGTTTGGCGTTGTGCTCAAACGTCTGTTCCTCAATCACCAGCAGGCCTTTTTCTTCCACAGACCACCTCACTCTGGGTACAGGTTTGGGGGATAAATACAGGCAACAGAGAATAGCATTCGATTCCCCTATTACCTGTATTAGGAAACGGCAGGGTGGAAGGGCTGTTACGGGGAGAAGAGATCCGTAGCTGATAGAGATTATTAGGAAAGCTAACAGGATAGCAGGATGGAAAAGAGAGAACCCGGCAATATTATGGATATTCGGTTGTAGGTGCGGCTACAAGCCGCACGTTGCCACTGACGAGGGGGACGTGCGGCCAGGAGACCGCACCTACTCAGGAAGTATGGCATACTGTGTCAAGCTCGGGCGTCAGCCTAGTACAAGCTTCCGAGACATATAAAAAAGGGACGGAAGGTTTACCCCCTCCGTCCCTATCGAGATTACTCGACTTGCTTATTCAGCACGGCGGCGCTTGGCCGAGGGCAGGTTCAATCCCCACCCCAACTTTGGGGTACGATCATCGCTATCATCCCGCCCGAACTGTACGCTACGTCCCTTGTGATCCAAGACCTCCACTGACAGCGCCAGGCTCTGCAGCTCCTTAACCAGCACACGGAAGGATTCGGGGATCCCTGGCTCCTGGATTGGCTCGCCTTTGACGATCGCCTCGTAGGTCTTGACGCGACCGGTAACATCATCGGACTTGACGGTCAACACTTCCTGCAGAATATGAGCCGCGCCATACGCTTCCAGAGCCCAAACCTCCATCTCACCGAAGCGTTGCCCGCCGAATTGGGCCTTACCACCCAGCGGTTGTTGTGTTACCAAAGAGTAAGGACCGGTGCTACGCGCATGCACTTTATCTTCCACCAGGTGGGCTAGTTTCATCATGTAAATAATGCCCACGGTAACCGGTTGGTCGTACGCCTCGCCGGTCTTACCATCGTAGAGCACCTGCTTCCCGCTGATAGGTAACGGCAGGTTATGTGTTCGGGAAAACGCTGTGGCTATTGAGGCTATCTTTTCCGGCGGGATATCGGTGGTGTCCTCGCCCCGCGATTGTAGCCAGAAGCGCAGACATACATCTCGCGCCAGGCGGTCGGCCACCTCCCGCTCGCTATTATCACGCCGATCCTCCTCAAAGACCAGGATCGTTGCCGGATCGTAGCCGTGATCGAACAACCACTGGCGCAACGTGGCACGGCGCAACACACGCAAGTCAGTCCCTGGATCTTCATTACCCCAGGCGCTATCGGTAAGCCAGTGGCTGAAGTATGCCAGGCGCACATCGTGATCATCTTCAAATTGGTCCGGGGTCATCTGCCGTTCAGCTACCCATTTCAGAGCCTGTTCGGTAGCATCGTGCCAGGCGTGGTCAATCAGCCAGGCGCGGGCCAATTCCGCCGTAATCTCCAACTCCTTGGCGCCATCAAATACCGGGGTAATAACCCGCATACCCAACCGATCTGCCGCCCAGCCCAGATGAGTCTCCAGAATCTGGCCAATATTCATACGGGAAGGCACGCCTAAGGGGTTTAAAACGATATCCATCGGGGTGCCGTCTGCCAGAAAAGGCATGTCGGCCAAAGGTACCACCTTGGATACCACACCCTTGTTGCCATGGCGCCCAGCCATCTTATCGCCGGAGGTTACCTTGCGCTGCTGGGCCACCGAGACGCGGACAATTTTGTCGACGCCCGCTGGCAGGTCCTGGTGCTGTTCCCGCGTGAAAGACTTGATGTCAATTACTTTGCCACGTTCACCGTGGGGCAGACGCAGCGAAGAATCCTTCACTTCCCGCGCTTTCTCGCCGAAGATGGCGCGCAGTAGCTTTTCTTCAGGCGTCAGATCGGTTTCACCTTTAGGCGTAATTTTCCCTACCAGGATGTCCCCCGGGCCGATTTCGGCGCCAATACGCACCACACCTTCTTCGTCCAGGTCTTTCAGAGCATCCTCACCCACGTTGGGGATATCCCGCGTGATCTCTTCCGGTCCCAGTTTGGTATCCCGCGCTTCTACCTCGTGTTTCTCGATGTGTACCGAGGTGAACTTATCGCGCCGGACGGTGGATTCGCTGATCAGGATGGCGTCTTCGTAGTTGCCACCCTCCCAGGAGAGGAAGGCCACTAGCACGTTTTGACCCAAGGCCAACTCGCCGTTTTCAGTGCTGGAGCTATCCGCCAACACCTGTCCAGCCTTGACGATATCGCCCTTCTGCACTACAGGGCGTTGGTCAATACAAGTAGATTGGTTTGAGCGGTTGTACTTACGCAAACGGTAGGGGGTGACTTCGCCATTCTCATCCCGTATCAGAATCTGGCGCGATGTGGCGCTAATCACCTGGCCGTCACGCTCTGCCACCACTACCTGTCCTGAGTCGACGGCCGCATAATACTCCATGCCGGTACCCACAATCGGCGCCTCGGGGGCGATCAAAGGCACACCCTGGCGTTGCATGTTGGAACCCATCAGAGCGCGGTTGGCGTCGTCATGCTCCAGGAAGGGAATCAGGGCAGCAGATACTCCTACGATTTGCTTGGGTGAAACGTCCATATACTCGATCCGGTCTACCGGGTCCAAAGAGAATTGGCCGCCGCGCCGTACGGAAATCCGATTTTCCACAAACATGCCGGTACTATCGATGTTGGCATTCGCCTGGGCGATAGTGTACCGATCTTCTTCATCGGCTGTCAGGTAAGAAATCTCCTGGGTTGCGATCGGGCGAATACGAATCGACTGTTCCGGCAGAGCGTTGATTTGCTGAAAGAGCGCTTCATCCACTTTCTGGCCGGCAGATGCTATTAAGGCGCCCGATTCTGCCGCCCCCCCCTCAGTAGAGGGGGCGTAAATATCTTCGCGCAACACTTTGCCGATCAGATCCTGGTTGCGGTTTGCCACCTGCCGGATGACACGGCGATACGGAGTTTCGATGAAGCCAAACTCGTTTACCCGGCCATAGGTGGCCAAACGCCCAATCAACCCGATATTGGGGCCTTCCGGCGTCTCAATAGGGCAGATGCGGCCGTAATGGGAGTTATGCACGTCGCGCACATCGAAGCCGGCGCGCTCGCGGCGCAGACCACCGGGTCCTAATGCCGAAAGTGTGCGTTTGTGGGTCAGCTCGGCCAGCGGGTTGGTCTGTTCCATGAATTGGGATAGCTGGCTGCCTCCGAAGAATTCACGGGTGGCGGCTACCACCGGCCGGATATTGATTAATGCCGCAGGGGACAGCGATTCCTGATCCCGGATGCTCATGCGCTCCCGCACCACACGTTCCATGCGCAGCAGACCCACGCGCAACTGGTTCTGCAACAATTCACCTACGGTCTTAACACGCCGGTTTCCCAGGTGGTCGATATCGTCGGCATGCTCAATCCCATTATTTACCTGGATAATACGCTTGATGACGTTGACAATATCTTGCTTTGTCAGGGTGCGCAGATTAAGGGGCGTGTCCTGTCCCAGGCGCTTATTTAGCTTGTAGCGTCCTACTTTGCCCAGGTCATAACGCCGGGGTGAGAAGATCAAGCCTTGCAGGAAATCCCGAGCGTTATCCATGGTGGGAGGATCGCCGGGCCGCATCTTTTTATAAAATTCGATAAGTGCTTCGGCGGCATTCTTGGTAGAATCGCGCTCGATGGTGGAAGCGATATAAGGATGCTCGGCGGATGTATCTACATCATCGAATAACCGCAGCAGCTCCTCATCACTACCTTCAATAATGGAATATGCAGGCGCCTCCAGCAATCTCTGTAGCTTCGCCTGTACTTCCTCGGGATTTTCAGCCTTGCTTCGAACCTGTACCTCATCTTCCACGGCACCGAGGGCGCGCAGCAGAACTGTTACCGGGATCTTCCGTTTGCGGTCTACTTTTACGCCGATGTCATCCCGTTTTTTGGTCTCATATTCCATCCAGGCGCCGCGGTTGGGTATAAGCTTGCCATTGCAAAAAGTGCGCCCGGTGGCCCGATCCTCTTCCACGGTAAAGTAAACCCCGGGAGAGCGTATGAGCTGGCTTACAACGACGCGTTCGGCACCATTGACAATGAAGGTGCCATTGGAGGTCATCAGGGGAAATTCCCCCATAAAAACTTCTTGCTCCTGAATCTCGCCGGTCTCCTTGTTATTGAGGCGAACCTTGACCCACAACGGAGTGGCATAGGTCAAGTCCATATCGCGGCATTCTTTCTCGGTATACTTGGGCTCCTCGAAGCGATAACTGGTAAAGCTCAGCTCCATGTTGCCGCCGAAACTGGTTATGGGTGAAATCTCGTCTAAGAGCTCCTGCAGACCCTCGGTCTGAAACCAATGGAATGAGTCTAATTGGACTTGAATGAGGGTAGGCATCTCGAGGACCTCAGGAATACGCGCATAAGCTTTGCGGCGCAAACCCTGGAAGGCACCCGAACGAACTACCGAAGCCGGGATACCATTATTCGATCTGTCCGTCACTATCGCGGCAGAGGTCTGAGAACTTACTGCCATCTTGGAAGGGATCACATCGACCATACCCTTGTGCTCCTCTTGAATTAATGTACGATCTGTCAGACTACTAAAATGACGGCGAAAGAGATTGCGAGAGTACTCGCGGTTAATTCCCACAATACATTCTTGGGTTTTCAGAAACCAGTCCCCGGAAAGCGGGCTGTTGCCCAGGAATGACAGCGTTGGCAGAGCCGGAATCCTGACTTTACGAAAACCCCGAATGACATCTATATTTATGGTAGGGACAACTGTTGGTACGCAAGTTACAACGATTGCAGAAGCCGCTTATTAAGAGGCTAAAGATCCCGCGTTGGTCGATTGTCTGTCCAAGTCTTTTAGTCGTAAACATAACGCGGTTTAAGGGGTAATAGATCCTATTTTGGATTCGACTCTAAAACAGCAAGTTATTATTATACCACACTTGCAAATTTTGTCAAGTGCAAACGCGGCGCGGCGGCGCGGGGGTGCATGTCAGATTTGGGGCGAATAAAGGAGGATGATAGAATAGGGGAAACACATTTCCGGGGAGGAGAACCGATGTCCAATCGTACTGTGCAACGGGGGCAGAGAATGGTAGCCTATGCTGAGGAAATGATCAACCAGATGTTGAC
>SHYO01000137.1 GCA_009692745.1 Chloroflexota bacterium | reverse complement strand
AACAAATCCCGGAATGCTTCTGCATGGGCTCTGACTATCGGTGCTGGAGCTGTGATGGGAAGTTGCATCGCGCTTTCTCTCTTTCAGGCATTTTGCTTCAAGCTTGCCTGAAGGTATCATACCTTTGCTCAAAACACAACAGTCGAGTAGGTTATAAATTCCCGATTTCTAAGGAGCCGTGCTACCCTACTTCAACATAGACTGCAGATCTTCGATGGCCTTGCTGAGCTGGGTATCCTGGCGATTCTGGATATCCTCCGGATTTAAACCGGCGCCACTGCCAGGGAAGAGTGGTGTGATCTTATCTGGCAGCGCGACTTCCTCATCAGGGGTAACGCCATTGCCCTTAATCAGGTTACCTTTAGGCGTCAACCACATGCTGGTACCGAGTAACAGGGCGGACCCATCACTGAGATTGTAAGTGGATAGGACCGTACCGGTGCCAAAGGTCTTGGTGCCGATTAATTTGGCGCGGCCATTTTCCTTGATGGCGCCGGCGAAAATCTCGCCGGCGCTAGCGGTACCTTCGTTAATGAGCACCACCATGGGAATATCGGTAGCGACACCACCAGAACGCACCGGAAAGCGCCGCCGATTCCCCTTACTATCCTGCTCTTGTAGCACCAACCCATCTTTAAGGAACTGGCTGGTTACCTCGACAGACTGATCTAACAGACCACCCGGGTCGTTACGGACGTCCACGATCAGGCCCCTGGCGCCTGCCTTTTTGGCATCATTGAGGGCTTTGACCAGTTGCGTGTTGGCGGTAGAGGCAAATTGGCTAATCTGGATGTGAGCAATATCGGTTCCAGGGATCAAGCGCCAGGTCACTATCGGCACATTGATATCACCCCGCACGACGGTGATATCCTGTGACGTGTTTTCGTTTTCATGCTGAATAGTTAGCAGGACCGGCTTACCGGCCGGGCCACGAATTTTACCGATGATCACATCCAGGGGCTGATTAAGAGTTTCTTCTCCGTCTACCTTCAAAATGACATCCCCTGCCCGGATGCCAGCTTTCTGGGCTGGAGAGTCAGGGAAGGGCGCGATAATGACCGGGTGCCCTTCTTTCTGGCCTACCTGGGCGCCAATGCCACTGAAGCGCCCCGAGAGACCTTCCTGGCTAGTTTTTAATTCTTCAGGCGTTAGAAACCGGGTGTGACCCTGGTCTCCGAGGGTGTCCAACATTCCTCTGATAGCGCCATACGTCATTTGTTTGTCATCAATTTTTGGACGATCGACAAAGTTATCTTTTACTAATTTCCAGGCTTCCCAGAAGACCTTAAATTGATCTACACCGTTATCGTTAACGGGCTGGGCATTGACAGCAGCCAGGCTGGGTACCGCGCCGCTGCGCTGTACAAAAACGCCTCCGCCAAAGGCTGCCACACCGACCAAAATCAGTGATCCAATCCATAACACAATTAAACAACTCCACAACAAGCAGGAACTTGTCAGCCCTCTGGGTTGCTGTGATGGCCGCTCTTGGTTCATGCGCCTCCTGACCTCCGATTCGCAAATTTTAACCTTGCAGGGATGTGAGCCAGTTGGCCCTCGCACCTAATTGCGCGTATAGTAAGGATACATCAACCCGTTGAACACAGCAAATGGTATTTGTGACAATATTACTGCCATCCAGGCGAAAATAGCTATTGGGATTTCAGAATTGAATGCATAGAGCGTTTCGGCTAATAAGTAATTCGCGTCTTCTAGATAGCCGCGCTATTTTGCAAGGCAGACTCAACTTGAGCGTCCAGGCAGTGAAGGAATATTGAATGCAAGTCAATCGGTTGCCCCAGAGATTTTTATTAGCTCTTTTAGCTGTTGGCTGTGTATTTTTGGCTTCCAATACTGCAGCCCAGTTGCAGACGATTTCCCTACCCGAAACGTATGAGGTTGTGAATGAGTGGGACACGAATATCATTCTCTGCCGCTTGGTGAATACCACAGCCCTGGCTACCGGCCTGGACGGGAATCTATACCAGGCTGTGGAATGTGTAGACTCGGGAAGTACAAACTATGGCAAAGATTTAATATTGGTCTGGAGTATCGATCCGCGCCGGCGAATACGGGATCTGGACCCCGGCCAACGGGTCAATGCCCTGGCTGCCGGGCAAGACGGCAGCATATATTTTGAGCAAAATGGCAAATTGGTTCGCTACGACCGGGAGGGTGTGCGCCTGTGGGAAGCGAGCAATTATACACATCCCTTGAACATAGCTGCTTTGGTAGTTACTCCCAGTCGAGATGTTTATGCCCTGAATCAAAACGACCATAAGATTATCCATTTTTTGCCAGGAGGACAATATGCCGGTGATTTCAATCCAGCAGCGGCCACTGGTCAGCCCAACCTGGAATTCGACACACTGGCCGTCTCCAGCAGTGGTAATTTGGTAGCTACCAGCAGCCAATCGAACAAAATATGGGAATTTAATCCCGATGGCTCTTTGCATGGCAGCCAGACGATCATTCCAAACAACTTTCCCAGGTTGTTAACCCTGGACAGTAGCAACCAACGCTATCTATTTACCTCCGGCGGGCGCCTGGAGAAATATAGCGCAACGGGGGATTTGCTGGCTTTTTGGGGACAATTTGGCAATACCCGGGGCCAGTACCAATCACCCCATGACCTGGTGGTGGATAGCATGGGACGGGTGGTACTATCGGATAACGACCGGCATGTTTTAATCTTTTATGCGCGATCCAGCAGCACGCCTACGCCGATTGTGCCCTCAGCTACACCTACACCGCCGCCACCAACAACCACACCAGTGCCGGTGCAGACGACTTTACACTGCGATCCCCAGGGATTAAAGTTTGCATCTCCCACTAACTTGATGCTGGGCGGGACTGTGACCGTAACACTGGGGTACGACGCCAGATGTTCCGGCGGCGCTACGTCAGCGGACGTGGTGCTCCTCATAGACCATTCGGGATCGATGGGGGGAGTGCCTTTGCAGGATGCTAAGACCGGAGCGTTGAGTTTTATTGACCTGCTGAATCCCGCTTACCACCAGGTGTCCATTATTGTTTTCGACGATGTGGCAGATGTCTTACAGACCCTGACGGCAGATTATAATGCGGCACGGCAGGCCATCCTACAGATTAATGTCGGTGGCGGCACAGAGATAGCCGTAGCCCTTGAGCAAGGTATCAAAGAATTCCAGGCCAGAGGGCGCCAGGGGGCGCGCTGGACGATGATACTACTCAGCGACGGAGAAAGCCCGGCCCCGCCCGCGATTTCGGCGGCTGATAGTGCTAAAGCCATGGGAATCCGGATCTTCACGATCGGATTAGGGCGGGCAAATGGAACCCTGCTGCAGCGGCTGGCCAGTGCACCACAGGACTACTATTATACCGCCAGCAGCTCAAACTTGACACAAATTTATCAGTATATTGCCAGTTCGGTAACAGATACCCGTCTGAAACACCTGGTAATCAGTGATACGCTACCGACGAATATGACGTTGGTGCCAGGGAGCTTACAACCCCCCGCGGTCATGAATAATAAGACGCTGACCTGGAGTTTTATCCCCCCGGCCGGGAATCAGATTACGCTGACATACCAGATCCAGCCACAGCAGACCGGGTATTACCCGGCAAATGTTTTGGCAGAAGCTGGTTACACACAGGCAGATAACGTGGTGGGGCAGATTACCTTCCCGGTACCCTGGCTGACAATCGACCAACTTACGAGCACCGCTACCAGCAGCCCATCAGTAACTCCCAGCGGTACGGCGACGCCGGGTCCTTCGGCGACGCCCACCAGCACGGCAACAAATATTCCGACGAACACACCAAGTCCGTCGGCGACGATCATCTCCACGCCTGTTCCCAGTGCGACACCGGTGAACACGAGCACACCAACTCCGCCAGCCACAGCCACATTTACCGCCACAGCTACGCCCAGAACATTTATGACCTTTTTACCTGCGGCTTTCCTGAAACGGGATACATGCGGTTTGCCGGCTCCGGTGCCGATTTCTACCATCCGGCTTCCCTGGGCGGGGCACGTAGTGGCGCATATCGCCAGCGCTAGCTCGAATTGCACCAGTTTGTTGGGGATATGGGAAGGCGGCCCTCGGCTGCTATTCCCTGATTCCCAAGCTATTGGAGCCAGGGCAGATGTAGGAGTATACCCCGCAGGGACAGAGTTGCTTTTCTACCTGACCCAGCGGCCTCCCTGCGGATCAGAAACTTTCTTCTTGACTAATCTCGACCATGCTCATGTGAGCCAGGTATGTATTAACCGCTGGCGGATCACGTGGGAGGATTTCAATGATGCGGATTTCGACGATTCGGTAGTTGAAATCGAAATGGCGCCCTAATTATCAGCTTCCTGGAAGGATCTGGTTTCATTATGCAGCGCAAACACCTTCCAGGAAGCTGGTAGATGGACTTAACGGCGGGGTTTTCGATCGGCAATGGTCACATTGGCCGCATCCTGGTAAATTTTGCTGACAGCAGAGAAATCTTCGCGCCCATAGCCCAGGCCCCGGGCCATCTCGTAGATTTGCAGGCTGAGGGCAGCAACCGGCGTGCCCATAGCGGAGTCACGGGCGGTGCTGACGAAGGCCGCCATATCCTTGGCCAGGAAATCCAAAAAGAAACCGGGGACATATTCGTTCTTAAAAATCGTCCTGGGGGCACGCATATCCAGATTGTTGTTGGCCCCACTAGAAGTTAAAATGACTTTCCGCATGATTTCGGGATCGACTCCAAGCTTGGCGCCTAAGGCCAGCGCTTCGGCATTCACCAGTTGGATAACACCCAGAATCGTATTGTTACAGACTTTAACCAGCTCACCCATACCCAAATCACCTACAAGAGTAGGCCGCCCCATAGCTTCCAATATAGGGCGACATTCCTCAAAAGTGGTGGCATCTCCACCTACCATGATTGTCAGGGTGCCAGCGGTGGCACCTTCGGGACCGCCGGAGACAGGCGCATCCAGCATACGTACCCCTGTTTCGGCCAAAACTGCCCCGACGCGGATGGTAGCCGTCGGCGCAATGGTGCTCATATCAATCAAGATAGTGCCTGCCCTGGCAGTGTGACGAATACCGTTAGGACCCAGACATACCTCCTCAACCTGGGGGGCATCAGGAACAATGGAAATAATCACATCACTTTCTGCAGCTATATCTTTCGGTGTGCCGCCAACTTTAGCCCCTTTTCCCTCCAATTCCCGAACTGGCTCCATGTTACGGTGGGGTGAGACGGTGACAGAATATCCTGCCTTGAGTAAATTTGCCGCCATACCTTTGCCCATCAGTCCAACGCCGATAAAGCCGATGCTTGGTTTCATGATGATTGTTTGCTCCTTATTTGCTGGTTTCTGATCTTATCATAACCATCCTTGGAAGATGGCGCAAACCGGCTACAGGAAAAGGGCGCCAGGTGAGAAAGTGATGCGGCGGAAGCTTAATAAAGTTTGGCGGAGTTGGTTACATGCCAAATATGCATTGACAATTTGAAGTCATACTGGTATGATGGTGGTTAATACCGCGAAACATTCATAATAGGAACCAATCATGCGCGGATTCTTCAACAGTATTAGTGGCGCGCTTTTCCTCGAGGACGCAGCCTTTGAGCAGATGCGCATGGCTTCGCATCCTTTCTGGCAAGGTCTATTGGTGCTAATTTTTGTACACCTGATTTCATCCGCCTTCATATGGATCGGCAATTATCTGCAATGGACAGTATCGCCCGATTTAATAGCGGCCCAAGCGGCGATTCTGCAGAACCTGCAAGCAATGTCGTTTTACCAACAGGCCGGGCCCGCAGCCCAGGAGGCATTCCGGCAATACTACAGCCTGGTATTCCCATTTTTCCCTTCGGTTTTCGGAGCCCCTCCCCCCGAGAATGCCACCTGGTTGATAGGCGGGATTTTCTTACTGCAAATACTGATTTGGTTGGTTTTTAGCCTGGTAGCTTACATCTGGGCCAAAGCCCTGGGGGGAACAGGAAACCTGGCACAAACGTATGGCGTTCTATCCCTCGCCAGTGCTCCCTACCTTTTAAACGCCGTGCGGATTGTGCCCTTCGTAGCTTTACCCTTCTGGTTATTACCCCTTTGGTCATTTGTAGCCAATTTCATCGGCCTAAAAATAAGCCATGAATTATCGGTCAGCCGGGCCTTCTGGGCGACCGTGTTGCCTATCCTAACTTTGGTGGCCCTGGGGTTGCTTAGTGGATTGGCGGTGATAGTGTTAAATCTAATGGTAAGGGTAACGGTCTGATATGTGGCACCTTTTTTTGGGCGCCCTGGCTCTTGACCAGGAGACCTACGATGAACTAACGCAAAGCGAGCAGGCTTTCCGGCGTGGATTTGCCCTGCTAATGGTGGTAGGCTTGATGATAGGGCTGGTGAATGCCGGGACGGAACTCACCAGGCACCTGCTGGCGCCACCTCTCGTCTCCGATTGGGAAATTTTACGGCAGAATATCTTAGGGGTTCTCAACTTCCGGCGGTGGGATTTATTGTTGCCACTGGGGTTATGGCAACAATTGCTTGATTATATCAATGCCACTTTCAATATCGCCCAGGCGGTCAACCAGGCACCTCGCCCGTTGTCAGCCCCTTTCCCCGAGATCTTTGTGGCGTTAGGGGTATTTGTCAGCTACCCATTTAATCTGCTGGGGTTTCTCTTTCTCTACAGTTTGCTGGTGCATTTCTTCACCGCGCTCATTCTGCGTGGCAGTGGCAGCGTGCGGGGACTTTTGGGAGGCGTTAGCCTGGCGGCGGCGCCCCAGATCTTTACCGTTTTTGCACCGTTACCCGGATTGGGGTTACTATTCGGTTTTATAGCTTCGGTATGGAGCCTGGCAGCTTTTATGCAAGGGGTAGCGGCCGCTTACCGTTTCTCTGCCGGGAAAGCATTCCTGGCTACTTTCTTACCGATGCTGGTGGTGATAACTCTGATACTCTTGGTAGGTGGGATTGCTATTCTGGTGAGCTCACTCCTTACCAGGTAGGATTGTTGACAACAGGAGGTTAGATATGGGGGGATTTTTTAGGTTCCTACGCTCTCTAGTGATTGGGGCACTCATGGGGTACGGCCTGGGGTTATTGATAGCTCCGATGAGCGGCGCCCAATTCCAGATAAGCCTTAACCGGCTCCTCGACGAATCGATCAATGAGGGGCGCAAAGCCGCCAAAGCCAGAGAAGCAGAGTTAATAGCTGATTTTGAGGCTGCCAAACAAGGCACTTACGTACGGCGCAACCCATTTCCCGAATTAGAGGAATAGCGTGTTGCCAAACGAAGCCACGGTCCCTACCATCCCCACCCAACATGAGCTAACCGGTATTATTGGCCTGGTAGATGCCGCTATGCGCCAGGGCAGCGATCAAACAATGTTGACGGATTATCCCCTGGTCTATCTGGAGCAGAATCTAAAAAATATCCGCATCGTTATAGCGGACGGGCAGGTGGTATCGGTAGTCCCCTATATTCCCCGGCAGATGGTGGTAGAGGGTTGCCAGTTGAGTATTGGTATTATCTCACCAACGGCTACCCATCCCAATTACCGCAAGCGTGGATATGCCCTGGCTTGCCTCAAGAGTAATGTAGCACAGATGGAACAGGACGGGATCGATTTATCCATTTTGTGGACCCAAGTGCCGACTTTCACTTTCTACGAGCACGCCCACTACCAGGGAGTGCGAATGCAAATAACAATGTACCCGTGCCAGAAGGCGGATGCTCCGTTGTTCCATCATCATGGGCATGATATGGTAACCTATACCCCCCTGACAGAGCACTACCTTAGCGAAATCCAGGAAATGCATGAAAGAGAGCCGTATGGCGTGTGGCGCAAGCCCGAAGAATATCGCTATCTGTTTTCCCTACCCAAAATGCAGACCTTGATAGCCCTACAGGATGGGCAACCCTGCGCCTATTTGGTGACCAGCCTGGCAACGAACAAGCCCGGTCTGGTTGAAGGGGGCGGCGATGTGCATGGGTTAGAGACTTTGGTAGCCCACGCTCTCGAGCACTGGCCTGGTGAGCCAGAGGCCATCCGTGGATATGGATACCTGGTCCCATCAACCTTGGGGGATTTACTGGAACATACCATTGGGGAACGGCGCCAGCCCGGACCTGGCAACATGATGATCCGCCTAAACAATCCGCGCAGATTTCTTGAGAAGATTAAGCCGTGGCTGGAAAAGAGGTACAGCGGCGCAGAGGGGGCCATTTCCTTTGAAATAAGAGAACCCAATGTGGCTGGGGCAGCCAGTGATATTATCTCATGGGAGTTCAAAGCCGGTAGACTGCGTTTTGGCCAAGAGCAGCAGGAATTTCACACAGTCTTAAGCCGCCGGGATTTCACCTCGGTCTTGTTCGGCGAGCACCTGGCCCGCAGGGTGACTTTACCAAAATTCGGGCAGGCAAATCACCTGCGGGACATATTCCCCTTCTATTTCCCCCTCTGGATTCTGGATACAAGCTAGGCTTGAATGGAGCATACTATTTGTGGCTTTATTGAATGTTAAGACCCCTACGGGCAGCTATCCGATTTATATCAACACAGGCGGACTGTCTCACCTGGGGCAATTGCTCGTTTCCCATGGATTGAACCGGGGAGGGGTCGCGCTTGTCACGAATCCTACAGTGGCGCGCTGGCATCTTGCCGGAGCCATGACCGGTTGCCGCGAGGCCGGATTGGCGGTCCACAGTTTCCAGATTGCCGATGGGGAGGTTTTTAAGAATCTGGATAGCGCGGCAAAGCTTTATGCAGAGTTTGTCACTGCCGGGCTGGATAGAAATACGACAGTAGTCGCTCTCGGTGGAGGGGTAATAGGGGATTTGACAGGCTTCGTCGCAGCCACATATCTGCGCGGGGTAAACTTTGTTCAGGCGCCCACGACCCTGTTGGCGATAGTGGATGCCAGCGTAGGCGGGAAAGTAGGCATCGATCTGGCTCAGGGAAAGAACCTGGTGGGAGCTTTCAAGCAGCCAGAGCTGGTGATGGCAGATCCGCAAGTGTTAGAGACGTTACCAGCATATGAGCTCGCCGGGGGTATGGCCGAGGTGATTAAGCACGGTATTCTGGGAGATGCCGGGTTGTTTGAAACCCTGGAAGAGCATGGGACCCACCTGTCGGAAGAGCTGCTGGAGCGCGCCATCCTGGTTAAAATCCGGGTGGTAGAAGAGGACCCTTACGAACAAGGCATACGAGCCACGCTGAACCTGGGCCATACCTTTGGACACGCTATTGAGCACGTATCGCAATATCGCGTAAGCCATGGGCACGCGGTAGGCATTGGGCTCTGCCTGAGCGCGCAATTGGCAGGGGATCTCGGCATCTGCCAACCGGAGGTAGCAAACCGAATTACGCGACTGGTCGTAAATAATAACTTGCCGGGCCGGATTCCCGCCGGACTTGACCCCCAGGAGATTTACCGGGCGATGGGCACGGATAAGAAACGGGTGCGAGGAAAACTACGGTTTATCTTGCCAGTCCGGCTGGGGCAGACTACCATCCGGGACGATGTGAGTGAAGCCCAGGTGTTGAGGGTGTTGCAAGCAAATCTGGAATAAGACAAAAAATACCGCTCGGCCAGCGCTTGTCTCGCCTGAGAGGAGCATTATGCCCAAAATTTTAATTCTTAGCGGCCCGAACCTGAATATGTTGGGCCGGCGCGAACCCCAGATCTATGGATATATAACGCTGGCGGATATACACGATCGCCTCCAGCAATATTGCACGAAAATAAATTCGCAGAGCGCGGCACCGACGGTAGAAATTCGTACCGTCCAGTCAAATCATGAAGGAGTCCTAATTGACACTATTCAGGAAGCCATGGGATGGGCTGATGGGATTGTGATTAATCCCGGAGGCCTCACCCATACCAGTGTAGCGCTACGGGATGCAGTGGCTGGGAGTGGTCTCCCGGTAATTGAAGTTCACCTTTCGAATGTGCATGCCCGGGAAGCGTTTCGCCACACTTCCCTGCTGGCTCCGGTATGCAAAGGCCAGATTATGGGCTTTGGTGGGCGCAGTTACTTGTTGGGCCTGGAAGCCTTACTGGGATTGCTAGAGGATCAAAAGGCCAAATGAATGGTTCTTTGGCCCATCTCCGCTCGGAGGGGCATGAGTACCCTCTAACTGAGAGGGAAACCTGGATTGGGCGGGACGCGATGTGCCAGGTTGTGCTGGAAAACCGGTATGTTTCAGCACGCCATGCACGCATCACACGGCAAGAGACCGGCTATTTCTTACAGGATCAGCATAGTCGCAACGGCACATGGCTCAACGGCGAGCAGTTATCACCGGACCAGCCCGCATTGCTACATCACGGAGATGCTATCGGGCTGGCACGGCTGATTACCCTCACTTTTTTGACTTCCCAATCTCTGCCGCAGACGGCACGATTGCCGGAGTCTGTGGGTTTGTGGCTTAACCCGGAAACGCATGATGTATGGGTAAATAATAATCGCTTGGATCCACCTCTGCCGGAGAGCCAATATCGCCTGTTGGCTTTTCTGTATGCAACCCCGAACCAACCTCATGGACGGGAAAAGATTATTGCAATAGTCTGGCCGGATGTGGACCCCCAGGGCATAACGGATATGGCATTGGACAGCCTCGTCATGCGGCTGCGCAAGCGCTTAAAGGAAGTCGACGCCGACCGGGAGTATATCCATACCCGCCGCGGGTTTGGATATACGTTTGCACAACCCGAATAATCCTCCTCAGATGGATGTATCCTACTTTCAGCCTCGCAAAATGTCTAGCCGGTAACGGCCTCTATTTGCGGCTCTTCGACGATCTTATAACTGGTGGTGATACGGGCCGTTTTGCTCAACATAGCTGAGACAGAGCAATATTTCGTTTCAGTTAATTCGATCGCGCGGGCCACTGCTTCGGGGTTAATATCATAGCCGTGCACGATATATTCAATCTGGATATCGGTATACACCATAGGATGTTCCGCTGCCCGCTCGCCGGCAGTTTGGACTTCAAAGCTGGTGACCTTCTGGCGCTTCTTTTCCAGGATTGAGATGACATCCATGCCAGTACAGCCCGCAAAACCTACCAAGACCAATTCCATGGGAGAAAAGCCGGTACTCTGTTCCCCCTCTTTGGCAACCGAGCTCATCATGAGCCGATTGCCGGAGCCACCAACGCCCTCAAAATCCATGCCCTTTTGCCAAACTGCCCTGGCAGTTTTCGTCGCCATAGTATCTCCTCATCTCTGAAGACTTGTTTTCAGTAAATCGAATATTTCGCTTAATAATATGATGCTAGAAATCGTCAAAAATTACATCAATATGAAGAATGCATAGCGGAAGAGGGAGAGGCCTCCTGGGCGGGCAGTTGATCGCATCCAAGGTCGAGCACGCGCTCCATGCTCGCGTGCCGCAATGCAGGGATTGCAAAGAGTCCCATAGCCAGCAAGCCTACTATGGCTGGTCCCGGCTGGTCCCAAAACAAACCCTGGCCAATACCCTGCAAAAGCCAGGTGACACTATAAACCAGAACCAGCGGCCGCAGTGGAAGAGAAATAGGCCGGATCAATAAAGTGATCAGGGTTGAAACCAACCACCAACCGGCAAAATTGATCCAGGGAATCCCGAAATAGCCCCCCGGCTGTTGCCAAACCCAGAAATTCCGGGCTACCATCTGGGGATCGAGGTAGAAATCCCAGACAGTAAAGGCCAGACCGCCCATAGCGGCAAAGAGCCAGGTCTGCCACCGGCTATAAGACCCTGGAAGCAGCCAACAGGAGATTACAGCCCATGCTGGGGGTAACATCATCATCCAGGCTAACGGGATAAGCAGCGGTACCCCGAATATCTGAGGTTGCAAAATAGCCATATAATGGTATTGGCCGAAGGGCCATCCGGTAGCCACGCCGATAGACTCAGCCGACATGGCTACCAGGAGAACTGCTCCCACCAGGTAGAGGATGCGGCGCAGAGGCCAAACAGAGGCCAGTGCGGAAAGGGTAACCGCTGCCTGGGCCAGTACCCCTAAAGCCGCCATATACGGGAAGAGCGTGCCACCCGACAATTTGTCGACAATAGGCGTGCTAACCATCACTGCCAGCCACAAGGCAAGAACGATAAGTAGCCCCCTGGGCCGGATACCATCTATCTGCGACAGAAAATTTCTCGAGTTCATCCAATCCTCGTCTGCCCATTTTCGATACCTGGCCGGGAATCAGAAACAGTGCCTGAAAATCTGCTGGCACCCAACCTTTCTGCGAGCACTTGGACACGAGGGGCCAGGCGCATATAGCTCTCTTGAGCCAGCAGCAAAACTATTCCGAAGACTACCAGGGTGTTTGTTACCAAGAAGAAGACAAATTCTTCCAGAGGGAGACGTCCAGCCAACATAATCCCCGTGGATTGGGCCGGACTGATCGTCCAGATCTGCAGGGCGATGGCAATGGTATCGGCCAAGCCCAAGTAAAGGGTGGGAACCAGAATGGCCGGAATCGCCAGGCGCCAGCGCCTGGCGATGATCTCACCACCAAAAGCTAGCTGGCCTATTATGGGCACAAGCACCCAGGCCAGGATAAGCGCCAGGTAAAAGCCCGGGCGCCACCCTTGCCAGAGAACTACGATAGATCCTAGCCAAAGGAAACATAGGCATCCGCCTATACCCCAGCGCACGAAAGGCGCCTGGAGACGGGATGCCATCATTTCTATCCACGATGGTTTTTCGGCTGCACGCGTACCGTCGATGATGTGTGGAGGGTGAGCCCATATCTGGACCAGAAAGATAAAAAACAAACTTGTCAGGAGGGTCTGCAATACAAAAAAGGTATATTCCTCAAGTGGTACCCATCCCAAAGTAAGGCCGGTTACCAATGCCGGGTTATACCACCAGACCCTGGTGGCCACCAGGTAGTTATCCCAAGGAGTAGTATAAAGCACTGCGATCAGCACCAGACCCAAAACCACCATATCCGGCCGGGCCCCGTCGAGACCGCTCCCCAAAGAACCCTGGCGAAGCCCTCCTTGACGCCGAATCAAAAACAGCAGAATCATCAAAGGGGGAAGTATAAACAGTAATAGGAATGTGAAGTAACTCATTGAACCTCCGTAACCAGCATGCTACATCTGCCGTTTCCAGAATTGCCAGGGACGCCGCGATAGGTCGTGCAATATTGCCGCAGCGGCATTGTATCCTGCAGCTCCCATAATGCCGCCACCGGGATGAGTACTGGCGCCAGTGAAGTAGAGACCGGGCAGAGGGGCGCGGTAATTGGCCATAGTAAGCGCCGGACGCATCATAAACATCTGATTGATGGACATCTCCAGGTGCATTACATTTCCTCTTAATAGTCCCAGAGTGCGTTCCAGGTAGAGCGGAGTTTCAACCAGTTGCCCCTCGACCGCTCGGACTACATTGGGAGCATACTTTGCCAGGGTGGCAAGCATACGATCCGCTTCCTGCTGGCCGATCTGATCCCAAGAGGCACCGTCCGCCAATTCGTAGGGATAGTACTGGCCCCATAAGAAAAGGGTATGACGGCCCGCGGGTGCCAGAGTTGGGTCGACGGCAGAGAATGTCATAGCAATCAAGGCCGGCTCGCGGGATGGTTGGCCGGATAGGTAATCGACATAGGCCCGGTCAAGGTAGTCTAAACTAGGGCAGATGAATTGTAGAGCACGATGTTGAGGCCCCGGGACCCCGGTCTTCGGCGAAGGCTGGGCCAGATAGTCGGGCAGTTCACGCATGGCGTAGCGGACCACCATGCCAAAGCCATTGCCGGGACGGGCTCGCTGTAAGAGCC
>SHYO01000136.1 GCA_009692745.1 Chloroflexota bacterium | reverse complement strand
CGCCCGGTGATAGCGTTTGCTCATCAGTTTCAAGTACTTGCGACGTTCGTCAATGGTCATTTTTTCCGTGTTTGGCATAGTTCCTCCGGTAACATTTTCTTTTGAGTGAACCATACCACTTCGGTAACATTTTAGATGAATGAATACGGTTCTCTTGTGTTACCCAAAATTGTATGATATAATCGCAACACGAAATTCCAAACAGGGGGAAAATCATGGATATTACCACAAATAGCTACAAACGGGTTGACGTTATAAAATTAAAGGGTCGCCTGGATGGTACCACTGCCCCATCACTGGAAGCCGAAATAAAACGTCTGATGGATAACAACCGTTTCCGTATCCTCATCGATTTGTCAGATGCGACTTTTATCAGCAGCGCCGGCGTAAAAGTTCTGCTGGGCGCTATAAAAGCCGCCCGCCGTTATAATCGAGGGGATGTGCGCCTGGTGAGTGCCAGTCCCAAGGTAAAGGAAGTCTTCAATCTGGCAGGTCTGGATAAGCTTTTCACCTTCGAGGACGACCAGGTCTCTGCCATCGGCAATTTCTAGCAGCGCTGCTAGACCAAGCTTTATCGTTACCATTCAGGGAAGAGGGTATTGCGCCACCTCCTCCCGTATCTGGTTTTTGTAGTTAATCTTCCTGGCCTGCAGCGTCTGGCGTGCAGCGCCACCTGGAGGTGTAAAGTGGAAATCAAGATGAAATCTATGGGCCGGGCAGAACTGCTGGAGATTTCCGGCAGAGTGGACCACAGCACTGCGCCCGAGTTGGACCAGACGTTACGGAAAATCTTTGACCAGGGAACCCATCATATTATCCTGGATTTAAATGGCGTTAATTACATCTCCTCGGCCGGGCTACGTTCACTGCTGGCGGCTCGCAAAGAGTTACGCCGGTTTAACCGCGGCGATCTACTCCTGGCGCGAGTCCAACCTTTTGTCAAAGAAACATTAGATATGGTCGGTTTTACCCCATTATTTCAGATCTATGATAGCGTGGCAGATGCCGTGGCTAGTTTTTAGAGCGTGGCGGGTACCGGAGAATAGGGATCATGGGTAGGTGTACGTATTCTCTCACCGTTCCGGGGCGGGTCGAAAGCCTACCGCAGATTATGGCGTTTTTAGCCGATCGGGCCCGGGAATGGGACTTAGAGACCGGTGAAACTTATGAGATAGAATTGGTCGTTGAGGAAGCCTGTATGAATATCATTCACCACGGTTATTCCGAGGCCATACAGGGCGAAATTCACCTGGTCTGCCAGCTAAAAGGGCAGGAGATGACCTTTATCCTGGAGGATGACGCGCCGCCCTTCGACCCATCGCAGGTACCCGAGCCTGATGTGGAGGCCCCCTTAGAAGAGCGCACACTGGGCGGCCTGGGCATCTTCTTCATGCGCCGCATCATGGATAAAGTCCAGTTCGAACAACTGAAACCCCGGGGCAACCGCTTAACCCTGGTAAAACACCGCACATTTCCGGCGTCTGCCGACCCGCCAGTCTAAATGATGCGCGGAAGTATCAAAAGG
Organism: Chloroflexota bacterium; assembly: GCA_009692745.1. Lineage (GTDB taxonomy): Bacteria > Chloroflexota > Anaerolineae > Epilineales > SHYO01 > SHYO01. The sequence continues at coordinate 12,291 of SHYO01000136.1, read as the reverse complement.
CTTTTCGTGAACCGCACTGCTAATCTCCGACCCGTATTCTTGTACGATCTGCTTATTGGTATAGTCGGTTTAGGGATGTTGCTCATCCTGACCCCCGGCCATATCACGCTAGAACAGGTATGGCTCTTCGTACTCTTTCTGGTGCTGTCAGGGCTGGTAAAGCGGGCCGGGTTCCATGTCGCCACCCCGGTGATCCATAGCCTGGTCGGGGTGGTAGATCTGGCGGTTATTCTGATTCAGGGACCGATCTTCGGCGGATGGGTCTCCTTTTTTAGCGAAGCCATCTATCTTTCGTTGCGCAAGCTGCGCCACGCTTCGGACTGGAACCAGGAGATTTTCAGTTTACCCTGGTTTAACGGGGGGCTGAAAGCGATGATGGCCCTGATTGCCGGCGGGTTGTACCTCCGCCTGGGTGGACAACTGCGGCAGACAACCTTGGACCCAGGCTCTCTCCTGCTTTATAGTGTCCTTTTTATCACTTGGTTCCTGCTGGATCACCTGGCTTGGGCTATACGGATCGCTTTGCTATCTGGGTGGAATGGCGTAGTACAGCTCTTCCGGGTGATCCTCGTGCCTTCGCTGATTGTGGAACTGGCCCCTTTGCCCCTCTCCATTCTGATGTCAGCGGTCTTCGCCGGGCTGAATCCTCAGATGTTTCTGCTGTTGTGTGGCGGCGTCCTGGCGGCTAGTGTAGTCGTGCAACGCCTGGCAGGGACCCTCATCGGCCTACGCCAACGGGTACGGGAAATGTCTATTTTTACCGAGCTGGCCCAGGATATCGTTGGCGCCCAATTGGATAGGAACTCCCTCTGCGAGCTGGCCTATGACTATTGCCGGCGGGTAACTAACTGCTCCTATTTCCTGCTGCAACTGCTAGATGAGAAGAGTGGCAATTCCGTAACCCAATTGGCATTCATTGCTGGCAAGCGCGCCCCCCACCCGGTCAATATGCCCAGCAAAGAGCTGATCAACCGGCTAAAAGATCACCCGGTTTCCTTACTCATCCCTGATTGGCGGGATAGCAGTATGGCCGGTCCGCAAAACTTTCTCAGTCCGGACCTCTATTCCGGCGTCTTTATCCCGCTCACTGCCGGCCAGAAATTCCTGGGCATTTTAACGATCCAGAGTGCCGAACCTGCCTTTCTTGGTACCCACGAGACCAATTTGCTGGCAGCTATCGGCGCCCAAATCTCCATCGCCCTACAAAATGCTGACCTCTACGCAGAGCGCTCGCGGCGCGTTATCCAGCTCAGCACCATCAGCGAGGTAGGGCGGCAGGTGACAGCCAGTATCACCCTGGAAGAATTTTTCGACCGCGTCGTCCACCTGATCAAAGATAATTTCGGTTATGATTACGTCCAGATATATACAGTCACCCCGGAAAACCGGGAGGTGGCTTTGCGCGCCACTACCAACCCTTACCTCAGCCAGGATATCCTCCACCATTACCGAGAGCAGATCGGTGGCCCGGGCATTGTGGCCTGGGTAGCAGGGGAGGGCAAGGCCGCTTTGGTGGATGACGTCCGGCTGGATTCGCGGTACCTGCCCGACCCAGGGCGGGAGAATGACCAGACGCGGGCGGAATTGGCAGTGCCCGTCAAACTGGAGGACCAGATTCTCGGGGTGTTGGATGTACAGAGTAACGAAGTGGGCGCCTTTGACGATGACGATGTTTTTGTGGTTAGTACTCTGGGAGACCATTTCGCCATCGCCATGGAGGAGGCCGATCTCTACAAGCAGTCTTTGGAACGGCAACGCCTGGAGCAGGAGATGCAAGTAGGACGGCAGATTCAGGCGAGCCTGCTCCCCGAAGCCGCACCCGAACTACCCGGCTGGGAGATCTGTGCCACGTGGCATCCGGCCCGCCAGGTGGCTGGCGACTTTTACGACTTTATCCCCCTGCGAGACGGTAGATTGGGGACAGTCATCGCCGATGTCTCCGATAAAGGCGTACCCGCCGCCCTCTTCATGGCTCTTTCGCGCACACTGATACGCGCTATGGGGTTCGGCCGCCCGACAGCCCACGAAGCCCTGGAGCGGGCCAACGACCTGATTCTGGCCGACACCCGCACCGATATGTTCGTGACAGTCTTCTATGCCATCCTGGAACCGGAATCCGGCCGTCTGACCTACGCCAACGCCGGGCACAATCCGCCACTACTTTTCCAGGCCGGGCGAGAAGAGATTTTGCATTTGCGCGGGCGCGGTATCGCCCTGGGAGTGCTGGATGCTATTACCCTGGAAGATCAAGTCAGTATTTTAGAGTTGGGGGATGTGCTGGTACTATATACCGATGGGGTGACGGATGCATTGAATAGGGCCGAAGAGGAATTCGGGTTGTTGCGCGTAGAAGAGATCCTATTCCTGCACCACCACCAATTGGCACAAGATATCCTGGCGGCTATAACAGAGGCCCTGACGTCATACATCGGGGATGAGCCACAATTTGATGATTACGCGCTGGTCATTATCAAGCGAGTGCCCAAACCAGGGCTCTGAGGCGGAAGCCAGGCCATGACCGGAATCTGGGAAGGGATCTTCTGGATCGCCATGTTGATCTTTCCCCTCTGGCTGGCCAAGCGCTGGATTAACCGCCATCTGCAAGGCGTCGGACTGCTGATCTTCGGGGAAAAGCACGATGCTACCCTGTTGCTTTACTTCCTAATCCTCTTCCCGGGCATCATCCTCCACGAATTGAGCCACTGGGGGATGGCCCACTTACTGGGCATCAAGACCGGCAAATTCTCGCTGGGTCCCCAGAAGTTGCGCGGCGGCCGGGTGCGGCTGGGATCCGTGCGCGTAGCCCGTGCCGATCCGCTGCGGGAAAGCCTGATCGGCGCCGCCCCCTTGATCGTAGGCACCCTGGTAATTTTGAGCATCGCGGCGCTGCGTCTGGGGGTGAATTTCCCCTCCGGACGGAGTTTACTGGATCAACTTGGACGGATGTTCCAAAACCTACCCAGCACAGTATACGCTTCGGATGTATTGATCTGGCTTTACCTGATCTTCGCCATCTCCAATTCAATGCTGCCCAGCGAGTCGGACCGCACCGCCTGGCTGCCCTTGGGGCTGTGGCTGGCCGCCATCTGCTCTATCGTGCTAGTCCTGGGCTACCGCCCCAATCTGCCACCGGAGATCCTGCAGGGCGTGCTGGACGCCATCAATTACCTGGGGCTGGCTTTCGCCCTAACCCTGTTTGTTGACCTGATCTTTATGGCTGTAGTGTTCCTGGTGGAATCGGCCTTGATGCTAGTATCCGGCCGGCGCGTGGAGTACCCGGACTAACCTTACCATTGGATAATTTGCAAATTGTCCGCCTAACGCCGCCAACTTCCACACTGACTCCCTCTACCGGGTCACCGCAAATTTGTAGGTGCGGCTTGTAGCCGCACGGCTCACACTGCCGCCAAAAGCGTGCGGTTCAAAACCGCACCTACTGCCGCCAACCTGCCAACTTTCACACCGGCTCCCTCGGCCGGGTCACAGCCCAGAGCAGAATCAGCAGGATCAATCCCAGGATTAACAGGGCATAGAGCTTGTAGATGCCAGGAGGCAGTAAGAGGGCCAGGCCACCAAAGATTAGTGACAAGGTATAATATAGCAGCACCACCATACGCTGCGAAAGCCCCCGGTCGTACAACCGGTGATGCAGGTGATTGCGGTCGGCGTGGCTGACGGGGGAGGTCTTCTGGCGAATGCGGGCTATAATGATAGAAGCCACATCCATGATCGGGATGCCCATCACCAGCAGCGCCGACGCCACCTTGGCCCCCCCGATCACCGACAGGACCGCCAGGGCGAAGCCCAGCATATAGGCGCCGCTACTCCCCATAAAGAGCTTCGCCGGGTGAAAATTATAAGGTAGAAAACCCAAGGTGGCGCCCAAGAGAGCCGCCGGAAGAGGCGTCAGGCTGATCTGCCCCAGGCGGGCAGTATGCACTAGCAGCACCCCGGCAGCGATGGCTGTTACGCCAGCCGCCAGGCCATCCAGGCCATCCAGCAGATTCACTGTACTGGTCATGCCCATCAGCCAGAAGAAGGTAAAAGGTAACGCTAGCCACAGGGACAGGTGCAATGGTCCATCCAGGGGATTGGGCAGGATGTCGATCCGGATTTCGAAGAAGAGGACCGCCAACAGACTCGCTATGCCAATTACCAGGAGTTGGACGCGGGAAGGCAGATCAAAGCGGTCATCCAACACCCCCATGATCTCCACCAGGGTCATGCCTACCAGCAGCCCAACCACACGGCGGACTTCCAGGGAATCGGCGCGGAGGATCGGCCACCACAAGGTTAGCAGTACCGGTATGGCAAAAGCCAGGTACATGCCCAGCCCCCCCAGGCGCGGCGTGGGAATAGTATGGGTATGTTTGATCTGGCCGGGAACATCCACCGCCCCAACCCGCCGCGCCAGGCGACCAGCCAGGGGCGTCAAAACCAGGGCCAGTATTAGGGCCAGGCAAAAAGTGAGGACGGTATACCAGTAGGCGCTATTTAACAAGGTCCTTAACCCGTGCCGAACTGCCGGTCACCGGCATCCCCCAGTCCGGGCACAATATACCCCATGGGCGGATCGCCAGGAGCGGCGGGCTCGGGTGTCAGGTAGTCGTCGATGACGGCCACATGGATATCGATATCGGGGTGTGCCGAGCTGAGAGCTTGCACGCCTTCGGGGGCGGCAATGATGCCTACAAACTTAATACGATGGGCCCCCCAACGCTTCAATATATGCGCTGTAGCGACAGCCGACCCTCCGGTAGCCAGCATGGGATCGAGGATCAGGCAAACTTGTACGGTAGGAAGCACCGGCAGCTTGTTGTAATATTCCACCGGTTGTAAAGTCTTATGATCGCGATAGAGCCCGATATGCCAAACCTCAGCATTGGGGATTAACTCCCAGAAGCCTTCTACCATGCCCAGGCCGGCGCGTAAAATAGGCACCAGCCCGATCTTATCGCGCAATTCATGCCCCTGGGCCGGCGCCAGAGGCGTCTGGGCCGTTTTGTCCGCCAGGGCCAGATCCTGAGTCGCTTCATAGGCCAGCAGGTTGGCGATCTCGCGCACTAACTGGCGAAATTTGTGGGGTTCCGTTTTGATATCCCGCAACAAGGTGATTTTATGCAGGACCAATGGATGGCGCGATGGATACACGTGTCCCATAGTCATTCTCTTTCCCAGGTATGCCGAAATGGGGTGAAATATTGGGCAGGCACATGGACATCGTTGATAATTCAGGGCGGGCACATCGGCGCCGCCCCTACGCATCAAAAATCTCCGAGATTTGAAGGCGCTGCCCTGGACAAAAGCTCGGAGGTTTGATGCGGTAGACGGACTGCTGGTTTTTGGAATTACCTACAAGGGCGATGGGCTTAACGTCGCGCCAGTCTTTCCAGCTCAACCTTGCAGACAAAACATAGGCTCGCCTCGGGCAAGGCTTCAAGCCGGGCCGGATCAATCGGCTTACCACAGCGTTCGCAAATCCCGTAGGTGCCTTTGTGGGCCAGCGTTATCGCATTGTCCACTTCTTGTAACTTGAGCTCAAGGTTTTGGATCAGCGAGAGCGTTTTTTCTCGCTCATAGACATCCAGGTCTACTTCATCGTCGGCTCCCTCAACCTCGATGGCCAGATAACCCCGCAAGCGCTCTAGTTCCTCTTGAGTTTCCCGACGCTCTTTTTCTAACAGCTCCACGTCTGGCTTGCTCGGGCTCATCGATATTCGCTCCTTGTACAGTCATTCCAAGTTCGTTGGGTGCAAATTTATAGCACGTTTCACGGGGCTTGTCAAGGTTTTCAGGTGAGAGGAGATACGTAAGAGAACAAGATATGTCCCGAACCAGGTTCGGGCGGATGAGCTAGGATGTATAGGATGAAAAACAGGCTGGGGTGGGTTTCCTGCCTGCTTGTACAGTGCCGGGTGAAGTGGTATATTATGCTGGCGTACGGTTATTGGGAACCCTTTGCCAGGGAGTTTTAAGTGGGAATTGATGCCAGCGTATTAGCTACTCTGCAAGCCCAGTTCGGGTTTGACACCTTCCGTCCGGGACAGGCAGCCGCCCTCGACCAGGCCCTTGCCGGGCGGGATGTACTGGTCGTGATGCCCACTGGCTCCGGGAAATCCCTGATCTACCAGTTAGCGGCCCTCTTCACCCCCGGCACCACCCTGGTCATCTCGCCGCTCATCGCCTTAATGAAAGACCAGGTGGACCGGCTGGAGCGCAAAGGCATTGCTGCCACCTATATCAATAGCTCCCTGCCCCCGGCCGAGCAGCGGCGCCGCCTGACAGCCCTGGCCGAAGGCGTGCTCAAGCTGGTCTATATCGCCCCGGAGCGGCTGCGCAGCAATGCCTTCCATGCAGCGCTGCGCCGCGTGCAGGTGGGCATGCTGGCGGTGGACGAAGCCCACTGTATCTCCCAGTGGGGCCACGATTTCCGTCCCGATTACCTGCTTTTGGGGGCAGCCCGGGAAGCTTTGGGGAATCCCCCCACGCTGGCCCTGACTGCCACAGCCACCCCGCAAGTACAAGACGATATCGTCAGATTGCTGCAACTGCCCCAGGCGGCACGCGTGGTCACCGGTTTCAACCGGCCCAACTTAACTTTTGAGGTGCGCTACACAGCGGAGCCGGCCGCCAAGCTGCGCGCTATTGAACAGATACTGCGCGAGACCTTCGGTACCCCGAAACATGACGCCGGTATCATCTACACCGGCACACGCAAGGATGCGGAAGAAGTCAGCGGTTTCATCCAGGGCACCCTGGGCCTACCCTGCCGTTATTACCATGCCGGGCTGGATGCCGACACCCGGTCGGCGGTACAGGAAGAATTTATCTACGGCGAGCTGCCCCTGGTGGTCGCCACTAACGCCTTCGGTATGGGGGTGGACCGGGCCGACCTGCGTTTTGTCATCCATTTCAGCCTACCCGGCACCCTGGAAGCCTATTACCAGGAAGCCGGCCGCGCCGGGCGGGATGGGAAATCCGCCCGCTGTACCATCCTCTACGCGCCGCAGGACCGAGCGCTGCAGGAGTGGTTTATCGACAATGACGCCATCGACCGGGAGGACCTGCAACGGCTGTTCAACGCGGTCCGGCAGGTAGCTACAAATGAGCCCGCTTACCTTACCGCCGAAGAGATCGCCCAAAGCGCGGGCCTGAGCGACGTGCAGGCCCGCGTGGGGCTAAGCCAGTTGGAGAGCGCCGGAGCGGTGCGCCGGTTGGGAGATGTGGGGCCCCAGATGCAGCTCCAGGTGGGACAGTGGAATACCGCCACACTGGAGGCCAGCTTGCAGGCAGGAGAGCTGCGGCGGGAATACCGCTATCGGCAATTGGATGCCATCGTGGCCTACGCTGAAGGGGATACCTGCCGCCGGCGCGTGATTCTACGCCACTTCGGCGACCAGGGACCGGTCGACGCGCCTTCCTGTTGCGATAACTGCCTGGCGCGGGAGCGCGCCGCCACCACTGTGCTGCGCCGCGCCGAAAGCCAGGCAGAATGGGCGGCGCTAGTGATCCTGGAAATGGCGCGCGATCTACCCTTTCCCGTGGGCCGCAAGCGGTTGGCCTCCGTGCTCAAGGGCAGCCACCACCACGGCCTACAGGGTCAGGAGCGGGTGATGCAACACCGTTTCTATGCTAAGCTGGGTGCGCTGCACCTGCCGGAAATCGAGGGGCTGATCGACCAATTGCTGCAGATGGGCTATTTAAAACTGGTGGGCGGCCAGAAACCGGTGGTGCGTTTAACTCCCGAAGCCCAGTACATTGTCGCCGGACGGGGCGCCATCCCCTTGCACCTGCCCCGCGAAATTCCGCGGCGCGGCGCTGGCAGCCAACGGCAGATCCGAGAAATGGCAGAGGCAGCGGAGGAAAGCGATCCCACCCCGCCTGGTATCCCACCGATTATATATGAGCCTTCTGCAGAGCTGCAAGAGGCGCTCTTCGAAAAATTGCGGGAATGGCGCCTGGGTGAATCCCGCACCCGCCAATTTCCCACCTATATCATCTTCCATGACAGTGTCTTACGCGAAGTAGCGCGGCGGCAGCCGGAAAACCAGCAGCAACTGGGCCAGATCAAAGGGGTCGGGCCGGGGAAGCTGGATAGTTACGGCGAGGCGCTGTTGGAAGTAGTGCGGGAGTTCAAGTTGAGAGGGAGCTAAATTTCGTATGTCCCAAACTATTTATCCCCAAGCAGTAGCGCAATTGCTCACCCTGGGTAGTGCCACATCTGAAGAAGACTGGCTGGATTACCGGCAAATGGGCATCCAGGAGGAGCACATCCCAGATTTGATCCACATGGCTACGGATATGCATTTAAATATGGCGGACTTAACAAGTGATGAGGTGTGGGCGCCGATGCACGCCTGGCGCGCTCTGGGAGAGCTAAAAGCCCAGGCAGCCAGCGAACCGCTTACAGTGCTTTTTGATGAGATGTTCGAAGACGAGTGGGCCGCCTCAGAATTACCGGAAGTCTATGGCATGATCGGGGCGGCTGCCATTCCTGACCTGGATGCCTACCTGCAGGACGGGTCAATCAGTCATGGGGGCCGCATGCTCGCCACAGACTGCCTGGCTGAGGTCGCAGCCGAAGATGAAGCGGCGCGCGAGCCGGCTATCAAGATTTTCCACAAACTGCTGGAAAAGTATAGGGAGCATAACCCTTTATTCAACGGCTCTCTGGTATACCATTTGGTAGAACTTGGCGCCTGGGAGAGCCTGCCGCTGATTGAGGGGGCATTCGCAGCCGGTCAGGTAGATGAGAGTATTATAGATATGGATGAGGTGGAAGATGCCGCTAACTTCGATTTAGATGGTCTCGCTCCCCTGCTCCTTGACCCAGAGGATCTACCACTTCTCCCCCCAATTTCAACCCCGTTTCATCATAGCAAACGGAATTCCTCCTCCCAGAAAAAGGCCAAACAGAAACGTAAGCAAGCACAAAAAACGCGTAAGCAACAGCGCAAACGGAAGAAGTAGAAAGGTATTGAGGGGCCGGATGCCCGCTGAGTATACTCAGCGGGCGCGGCGGTCATAATGCCAGATCTCAACTGAGGCCGCTATTTCGTATCGACAAACCGCTTCATAGCGGCGATGTAGCCGAAAGCATAGGCATAGCCCCGGTGGCGCCCCCACTGGGTATCCCCCGCTACTACCGGCGCATGGTCCGGGTCCAGCAAACCGTCATAGCCCACCTGGGCGTAAGCTTGCAGTGTTGTGAACATATCCACGTCCCCATCATCTATGAACGTCTCGTCATATTTCAGACTCTCGCCCGGGAAGCGGTGTACATTGCGGAAATGGACCACAAAGATCTTTTTCCGCTGGCCGAAATAGCGGATGGCCTCAAAGAGTTCGGCGCCCATCTCAGCCAGTGTCCCCTGGCAGAAGGTTAGCCCATTGTTGGGGCTGGGCGCCAGGTCTACCAGGTGTTTCAGGCCATCGACACTGCTCAGAATTCGCGCCGCACCGCGCAACTCCGCCACAGGGGGATCATCGGGATGGCAGGCCAGCTTGACGCCGGCCTGCTCGGCGACCGGCACAACCCGCTCCAGGAAGTAGGCCAGGCGCTGCCACATCTCATCGGCGCTCACCAGACCTGCCTCTCCCACCGGCGCATCCTTGACCAGGTCATAATCGAAGCTGTGTACACCGGCATCGCCCCGCGCTCCGCCGTTCAAACCGGCGCGCCACAGTCCCCAATTGGGATAAACCGAGAAGTTATACCCCAGCACGGGGATGCCGGCCAGGCCCATATTCCGGATGGAGATACACAGATTCTCGAGTTCCTCATCACGGCGTGGCCCTGCATGGACGACTTCCCGCAAGGCGGCCCTGGGCGGTCTGCCGATAGCGGCCAGCTCCAACCCATATGCCTCAACCTGTTTGCGCAACTGCAATAGGTACTGGAAATCCCAATTGGGACGGTCCGCTTCCGGCGGGACGTAGCCGATGATGTGGCGTACCCCCATCTGGCGGGCGAACTTAAATTCCGTGTCGTTCATCTCCGGCACACGCTTACTGATTTTCATGGCTGCGATCTCCCTCGTCGTTTCAGGTATAGATGTATACCATTATAACGATCCGACGATTTATGTGCATCTTTGAGAGAGAAATCCACAGCTTGTCGCATCTCAACGCATGTCTAATAGTGAGGTCAGTGAGAGTCCGGACGAGTTATGTTGGACAATTTGAAGTAATGTACTCATTATCGAAATCCGTGGGATTCCAATTGTCCGCCTAAGCCGGCCAGATTTTGATAGTGCTATCTATAAAAGGGGAATCATACCTATGGCAAACGATGCTAAAACGGCTGAAAACGCCTGGAACCAGGAAGGCATAGAGTGCATAAAGAGATGCACAGAAAAGTAGTAAGTTTGCTTTTTCTCTGTGCATCTCCGTGTTAGCTGCTTAACCTAAAATCCTCGGTTTAGATATCGTAGTACAAGAAGAACTCATAAGGATGGGGGCGCATGCGCACCGGGTCAACTTCCTTGAGGCGCTTGTAGTCGATCCAGGTATTCAACAGATCCTCGGTGAATACTCCCCCGCGCAACAGAAAGTCATGATCGGCCTCCAGGGCGTCCAGCGATTCGCTGAGGGAGCCGGGTACTTGCTTGATGCGGGCCGCTTCCTCGGGTTCCAGGTCGTACAGGTCCATGTCAAAGGGCTCGCCCGGGTCGATCTTATTCATGATGCCGTCCAGCCCGGCCATCAGGAGGGCCGCGAAGGTCAGGTAGGGATTGGAAGAAGCATCAGGCGGGCGAAATTCGACGCGCTTGGCCTTAGGATTCGTGCTGTACATGGGAATGCGCACGGCCGCGCTGCGGTTGCGGCGCGAGTAAGCCAGGTTTACCGGGGCCTCGTAGCCGGGCACCAAACGCCGGTAGGAGTTGGTGGTGGGAGCGGCGAGAGCCAACAGGGCCGGGGCGTGCTTCAACAGACCGCCGATGTAGTACATAGCCATCTCGGACAGGTTGGCGTATCCATCGGCGCTGAAGAAGAGCGGCTTGCCGTCCTTCCACAGACTCTGGTGTACGTGCATACCCGAACCGTTATCCTGGAATAGGGGCTTGGGCATGAAGGTGGCGGTCTTGCCGTGGGCGCGGGCCACATTCTTCACCACATACTTGTAGACCATCAATGCGTCGCCCATCTTGACCAGGCCGCCGAAGCGCAAATCGATCTCGCATTGGCCGGCGGTGGCAACTTCGTGGTGATGAACTTCCACCGGTACGCCGGCTTCAATCAGTTTCAGGGAAATCTCCGACCGGATATCCTGTAGGGTATCGGTGGGAGCAGTCGGGAAGTAGCCTTCCTTCCAGCGCGGGCGATGGCCTAGGTTTGGCGCGCTGTTGCTACCGCTGTTCCAGATCCCCTCGACCGAATCCACATCGTAAAAAGCGCTGTGCTGATTTTGATCGTACCGCACGCTGTCGAAGATGAAAAACTCGGCTTCCGGTCCCCAGTAGCTGATATCGGCAATCCCTGTAGATTTCAGATAAGCTTCCGCCTTCTGGGCCACGTAGCGCGCGTCGCGGGTATAGGGCTCGCGGGTGATCGGATCGATAATATTGCAGATCAGGGAGAGGGTCGGTATGGCACAGGCCGGGTCAATGATGGCCGTGGTAGGATCGGCTATCAGCAGCATATCCGACTCATTGATGGATTGGAAGCCGCGGATGCTGGAGCCATCGAAGCCGAAGCCATCCACGAAGGCGGCCTCCTTCACCTCGACGAGGGGCATACTGAAGTGTTGCCACATACCCGGCAGATCCACAAACTTCACATCCACAATTTCCACATTGTTAGCGCGGGCAAATTCGAGAACATCCTTCGGCGTGGAGAGGGTGCCTGATGCTTCTTTTACTGTCATGAAAAATCCTCCGTACAAAGTTTTAAATATTATTCACAGCCGACTTACAACAAAAAGAAATTCCCCCGCGTGCGTTAGGCCGGCGCGGGGGTCCATTCCCCCAGGGGGCGGTCTTCCTAGAATTTTAACTACGGTAGTATACCACTTTGAGTCCGTTAGGTCTATATGCCGTACGCCTGAAGATACATTAAGTCCATTTGTGCATAGTACACAAAATGCCGCAGGGAGAGAGGGGAAATTCCCAGGTCTCTTACTATCCTTCGCCGTAATCTTTTGTGCTATAGATGTATAGGTTTGCTTTGAGAAAGCTAGGCAGCGTGTTCGGGTTGAAGGCCAAGCTGCTCTTGGCAATAGCTGCCGAACAACGTCAGGACTTCTGCGGCATGGCTGGCAAAATACTGCAAAGCCTCTTCCACCGACTGCAC
>SHYO01000135.1 GCA_009692745.1 Chloroflexota bacterium | reverse complement strand
GAACGTAGAGATGGTGATGCCCGGGGACAACATCAACCTGAAGGTGAAGTTGATTGTGCCGGTGGCATTGGAGCAAGGGTCACGGTTCGCCATTCGCGAGGGTGGTCGCACCGTAGGCGCGGGCGTTATTACTGAAATTTTGGAATAGGCTATAAGATAAATCACGATATGTGATACGCTGTAACGGTGTGTCATATATCGTATGTCAGGATGTGTAACCATGGCTAAAAAAGAAGCGCGCATCATAATTACCCTGTCTTGCAATGAATGTGGCGAGCGGAATTATGTGACGTATAAGAATAAGCGCAATGATCCGGCCCGGTTGGAATTGGCTAAGTATTGTCCGCGGTGCCGGTTGCATAAGCCGCATCGCGAAACGAAATAGGCGATGACACCAGCGGATAGAAATGAGTCAGGAGATGGGCGTGGCGAACGTAGCTAAGACTCTAAAAGAAGATAACCGGGTAACGCGCTATATCCGGCAAACCCGGGATGAGCTGCGAAAAGTAGTCTGGCCCACCCGCGAAGCGGCCACCAACCTTACTGTTGTGGTGTTGGCTGTCACGGTGACGATGAGTGCCTTCCTGGGTTTGGTTGACTACATTTTTTCCCAGGCGATTGGGCTATTAATTCGATGAATGATGAGCAGAAGCTTTTTACAGTACCTTCCTATCTAAGGGAAGAATAATTAAGTATGGCTAATGAGCAGAAGATGCCGCACTCGAAAGAGGATGGCGCCAATCCCGAAAATCAGGCGAGGCAACCTCAAGCTGGCGTGGATGTAGCCTGGTACGTGATACATTGTTATTCCGGTTACGAAAACAAAGTCAAGCGTAACCTGGAATCACGTATCGAAACCATGGGGGTTGCCGACCAGATTTTTGAGGTAGTGGTGCCTACTGAAGAAGAAGTGGAGTTAAAGGGTGGCCAACGCCGCATAACGGAACGCCGCCTCTTTCCCGGCTATGTTTTGGTTAAAATGCATATGACGGATGAATCCTGGTATGTGGTCCGCGGTACGCCAGGCGTCACAGGTTTCGTAGCCTCCGGCACAAAGCCTACGCCTCTGCGCAACGAAGACGTGGACAAGATACTCCGCCGCATGGAAGCCGAAGCTCCCAAAGTCAGGGTCAATTTTCGTGAGGGGCAGGCGGTACGGATTATTGAAGGTCCCTTCAACGATTTCATGGGCACGGTGGACACACTCGATGTGGAACGTGGCAAAGTTCGCGTATTGGTTTCCTTCTTCGGCAGGGAAACCCCGGTGGAACTGGATTTCTTGCAGGTGGAGAAAGTTTAGGAGTTAAATAGATGGCAAAGAAAGTAAAAGCAATTGTCAAGCTGCAACTACAGGCCGGTAAGGCCACACCTGCTCCCCCGGTGGGTCCCGCATTGGGCCAGCATGGTTTGAACCTGATGCAGTTTGTGAAGGAATATAATGCCCGTACCGCTCAGCAAGCTGGTTATATTATTCCGGTAGAGATCACCATCTACCAGGATCGTTCCTTCACCTTCGTTACTAAGACCCCCCCAGCTGCGGATCTCTTAGTGAAAGCAGCCAAGGTTCCAAAAGGCTCTGGAGAGCCCAACCGTACCAAGGTTGGAACAATCACCCAAAAGCAATTGCAGGAGATTGCTGAGATGAAGATGGCCGACCTGAATGCTAATGATTTGGAAGCTGCCCAGAAGATGATTGAGGGAACTGCCAAAAGCATGGGAATTCGGGTTGAAGGATAAAGGCGTCTAGGTCAGCAGATTGCTAAACACCAACATATAGGAGGTTCGTATGGCAAGTCACGGCCGCAAATATCGCGAGGCGGCAAAGCTGATTAATCCGGCGGAAAATTACGCACCGGTTGAAGCTATTTCCCTCGTGAAGAAAACCGCATACACCAAATTCGATGCCACGGTGGAAGTTCACCTGCGCATGGGGGTGGACCCGCGGCAGGCTGATCAGCAGGTCCGTGGGGTGGTGCTTTTGCCCCACGGGACAGGCAAGAAGGTGCGCATTCTGGTTTTCGCCGAGGGTGACGCCGCTCGCGCCGCAGAAGAGGCGGGGGCTGATTTCGTCGGTTCTGATGATATCGTTAAGAAGATTCAAGAACAGAACTGGCTGGATTTCGATGTGGCCATTGCCACGCCTCAATTGATGGGCAAGGTCGGCCGCATGGGTAAAATCCTGGGTCCCAGGGGATTGATGCCGAACCCTAAAGCAGGTACGGTAGTTTCCGCTGAGGATCTACCTCGTACGATCACGGAATTGCGCATGGGCCGGGTAGAATTTCGCCTGGATAAAACTGGTAACATGCACGTACCCATTGGCAAGGTGAGCTTCAGCGACCAATCGCTCATCGAGAATTTTGGGGCGTTGGTAGATGCCATCCAACGCGCCAAGCCCAGCGGCGCCAAGGGAAACTATATTCGCCGCTTGTATCTGGCTCCCACTATGGGACCGGGCGTCAAAGTGGATATTCTCCAAGCTGTTTCGCTCAAAGTAGCGTAAGCACCGGGCAGCCTAAGCCAGGTTTGCTGGTGATTATTGGTAATAATTGAATATCGTTCCAGACTAGTGACAGCAGGTTTGTAACATACATAAGACCCGTAAGGGCACCTGCCGAGGCGAGGAATCTGAAATTAGCGTCTATGTCGCATTGCGCGCTTATGGATATGTGACTGGTTGCTTACAGGCAATAAGTGTCGCCTTTTTCAGGTCATCGTTTCGGTAGAATCGGTGACCTGATTTTTTATAGAAGGAGGTGAACGGTATGCCCTTAACTCGAGACGAAAAGGGTAAGATCCTGGATGAACTGAACGAGAAGCTCGGCCGCGCCGAAGCAGTCCTGATATCCGATTACCGGGGACTCAGGGTTAAAGATATCCAGAATGTGCGTGGCCAATTGCGCAAGAGTGACGCCAACCTGATAGTGGTTAAGAACACCCTGTTGCGCCTGGCGCTGGAAAAAAATGGGCTTCCAACTCCTGAGAAACTGCTTTCCGGCCCTACCGCAGCAGCTATCTGCTTTTCTGATATCGCCGGCCCTGCCAAAATACTAAACGATTTTGCGCGGGATACGAAGATCCTGACCATCAAAGGCGCGATTATTGGCCATAGTGTGGTTGAGGCCGCAGGCTTTGATGCGGTGGTCAATATGCCCACGCGCGCCGAGATATTTAGCAAGGTATTGCGGGCCTTCAATGCTCCCAGCACAAATGTGGTCGGCACAGTCGCCGGTGGTATCCGCCAGATTCTGAATGTATTACAAGCCCGCGTCGACCAACTCAAAGAGCAAGAAAATGCAGCCTAAGCCGGCAAGCAGGTCTGCTATTATTTTATTAATTCAATATACGTATCCTTTAGGGAGGAAATGATTCTCATGGCAAGCGAAAAAGTACTGCAGATTGCTGAGCAAATTCAAGTGCTATCCTTGTTGGAAGCCTCCGAGTTAGTGAAGGTCTTGGAAGAGAAACTGGGTGTATCCGCCGCCGCACCCGTGGCTATGATGGCGGCGGGCGGATCCCCGGCCGCCGCGGCCGCCGCACCGGTGGAGGAGGAGCAAACAGAGTTTGACGTGATCCTCAAGGAAATCGGCCCGGAGAAAATTAAAGTGATCAAGGTCGTGCGCGAGTTGACCGGTCTGGGCTTGAAGGAAGCCAAGGATGCCGTCGAAGCGGCTCCCAATACCGTTAAAAGCGCCGTTACAAAGGAAGAGGCCAATACAGCTAAGACCAAGCTGCAAGACGTCGGTGCGGTGGTAGAGATTAAGTAGCATTTGTCAATGATGGTTTGACCATCGGGCGCACGGACGCGGCGACCGCGCTCCTACCGGTCGTAGTATGGTTGATAGTTTAGTAGAAAGTTTTTGAAGGCAGAAAGGGGAAGCCCATCATCAGGTGATGGGCTTCCCCTTTTTTACGCCGGAGCGGCGCTGGAGGCCGGTGCCGAAGGATTGCTCAAGTATTGCAGCTTCTCCCGTAAATCCTCGATTTCCTTTCGGCTGCCCCGTTGATCGCCAAAAAGGCGATATTGATATTTTTTGAAGGCTAGTTCGGCGCACAACTGAGGCACTTTGGATGTAGTGCGGGATACTGTGGCGGTAGGGCCGCGTGTTATCAGTTGCCGGCCCCGGCTGAACAATCTTCGGGAGTAGGACGACGCGACGGCGTAGTCTTCTGGGGATAATATCCCCATCTCCACCTCCTCCGCCAGTTCTTGTATGATCCAGGTACGTTCCTGTTGCAGGGCAGCATAGATCAGGAGCAGCAAAACGATCACTCCGCTGTAATCAGAGATGATACTGATCACCAGATTGGCAGCATTGGATTCGGCCAGGGTGCCAAAAAAGTTGTGCATCGCGTGCAGCGTCAAGGCGCCGAAAAAAGCTAAGATGGGCACACCAAATCTGCCGAATTTATCTACCGACATGCGTGCATAACCAATACCGGCTCCGGTAACGGCAGTGAAGACGGCATGATTTAGCCCGAAAAGTATGGTGCGCAGAAAGACTAGCGATCCCACTCCCGCCCAACCACTTACCTTATAAGCGCTGGTGAAGTAAACTATATTTTCCGTCAGAGCAAAGCCGAAGCCTACCAGGCCGCCGTAGGTAATCCCATCCATTACACCGTCAAATTCCCGTAAGAAAATCAAGACGATGAGGAAAAGGACAAAACTTTTGGCCATCTCCTCTATGATGGGCGCCTGGGCGCTCGCCTGGACCAGCCTGGCGTTAAATCCCAAAGATTGGAACGACATACCAAAGATTTTCTCTCCCTGGAGCGTCAGGAATATAGAGGGGAGAGCACCCCAGAGAAAGGCCAGGACTGATAGCCAAATAGGCTCCTCTTCATACTTATCAAACCACAATAAGATACGGACATAGATTACCGTGGGTATCAAACTAGCGAGAAGGGATATTACAAACACAAAGATATTATTCATGTCCATGATTTTTATTTACCTCTGTTTATGAAGATCATATTCCCAAACGTTTACGAAATTTACTCACCGTTGAGGCAACATGTACGAGAGGACTACTACGTTTGCCATATACCTTCCCCACCCTCACGCCGGCCAGAAATTCTTCTTTATTTCTGAATGGAGGCATTTCGATGTAGGCATTGCCTAGCTCTGCCGGAATATGAGCATCACTTCCCCCGGTACCGGGAAGACCATGAGCATTGGCAAATTCTAATGCCTGGGTATTTTCATCGGAAAAAAAACAGCGGCTATTGAATACTTCAATCATATCCAATTGATCTACAATACGCAAAAGGGCTTCGCGCTTCAGAACCCCGCCACGACTGCGATCGAAGGGATGGGAAACACTTAACAATCCGCCTTGAGCACGCACTCTGGCTATAGTTTCCTCCAAAGATAAGCCCTTGGGTATTTCTTCTTCTAAATAATAGGCCAGGATTTCGCCCTCTGCAGTCTTGATTTCCTCGCCGACTATTACCGGAAAGGGTGCTATATGCCGTAGGGCCAGCGCCCCCCCCAGACGATTGTGATCGGTAACAGCGATGGCGCCCAATCCCCGCCTTTGTACGGCGGCAATAATGGCCTCTAGGGAAGTATGGCAATCCCCGGAGTGGAGTGTATGCAGGTGCAGGTCGACACAGATGCGTGCTGGCTGCATGGCAGTCATGTACGTTTGGCCATTTTGCGTGCTAGTATGCCACCCACCACTAATGCGCTCGCCCCCCCAATAGCGATAGCAGCTAGCATCTCCCGGTTCCAGCCGCCAGGTTCAGCGGGAGGAACCACATATTCCTGGAAAAGTCGCCCCCACTTGGTGGCCAGGGCAGATTGTACGCGGTTGGATCCGATAGCAGAATACCAGTAGAGATCGTGATATGCACGAGAAGCAAGATATGACCCACGGAACAGCGGGGTGCGCAACAAGAATTTTTCAAGTGGTTTTAATCGCCCGTGATAAATCATCTTTTGCCCCCGGCTAACCAGTGTATCATCCTGGACAAAGTGCCAGTTCTCATGGAGCACGTCGACATCTCCCACGATCTCAATCTCGCGGGGATCGCCAACCCCCAGGTTGCGATCGTGCGCCAGCCGGATGAATTTCAATGATAAGGGATCAAAGCCCTGCAATTTAGCCGCAATGGCATCGATGGCTACCTGGTCTGCAGAGGCCAGGATCACATCTTTTTCATGCCACCGCATAGCCCGTGGCCCGGCCCCATCTCCTGCCAGAGTGCCATCCATCACCGCGAAAATACCTTTATGGATATGCTGTTGCACCATCAACAGGTCAACCAGGGTTTCATGGATCATACTGTGGGCCCTATAGCGCCGGTCATTCAATAAGCCACCGAAGGCATTTTTCATAGCCCCACTTATTGTCGTGAAAACATGGGTTTTCACCGTGGGAAGGTGGATAATATTCCGATCTATGAAAATACGCGGAATGTAAATCCCCCTGGGGAAAACCCGCGGCAAGACCAGCATCTCAGAGCGAGGTTGATATCGGATCCACTCCACCTCAGGCTCATAGAGATGTATGTCTTCCACTTCATATTTGCCCGTTATGGCCTTATGACCGTGGTTCTGCTCCCCTTCATAAGCATCCATCCCTATAACGCGGTTGTGGGCTGCCATCAAACGCGAATATCCATCCTGTTGCAGCGTCCTAATCACACCTTCCAATTGCCACGGAGCCGTGGAGCAAGCGGGATACCAGGTGGCCCCTGAGAGATTCACCTTTAATATTGTATCAACCTGGGGATCGAGGGTAGCCTGGTACTCCGCCAGGAGCATTAGTCGTCTGTAATCGTCTAGCACCGTCTCTGGGCGCGTACGTAAAACCGCAACCTTCCCACGCCCGGCAAAGCTTTCAGGGTTGATCATGCTGCCTTATTCGTGCTCTTTATCGTGTAACTTTTTGCTCTCTTCTACAACTTTTGGCACCAGGTGGGCAGGAACTTCTTCGTAGTGGTCGAATTCCATCGTGAAGATACCACGGCCTTGGGTCATGGAACGCAAATCCGTCGAATACCGCATGAGCTCCGCCAGGGGGGCCTGGGCTGTGATGATGCCTTTGCCACTTTGTTGATCTACCCCATGCAACCGGCCGCGCTTGCTATTCAAATCTCCTACCACATCACCGGTATACTGCTCCGGCACAGTCACCGTCAGGTTGTAAATCGGTTCTAAAAGAATCGGCCCCGCCTGGGTAACCCCTTCGCGGAACGCCAGGTGTGCCGCCAACTTAAAGGACATTTCCGAAGAGTCCACGGCGTGATAACTGCCGTCGTAAAGCGCCGCCTTGAAATCGACTGTGGGGTAACCGGCAATGACGCCATGGTCAATAACTTCCCGCAGGCCCTTTTCCACGGCCGGGATATATTGGCGCGGCACGGACCCACCAAAGATCTCATCCGAAAATTCGAAGCCGGAGCTGCGGGGCAGGGGCTCAAAACGCACCCACACATCTCCGAATTGGCCGCGTCCTCCCGTCTGCTTCTTATGCCGGCCGTGGGTCTGCACGGTCTTGGTAATGGTCTCTCGATAAGCAATGCGCGGCACTTCGGTGGTAATATCCACACCGAATTTCTGTTGCGTTTTCTTGACCGCTACATCCACATGCAAGTCTCCCATACCCCACAACACCGTCTGCCCGGTCTCTATTTCCCGGATGACTTTCAGGGTGGGGTCCTCTTCCAGCAGGCGTTGCAAGGCCGGTCCCATCTTGTCCATATCGGTCTGGGTCTTGGGGAATATGGCCACGGTATAAAGCGGTTTGGGGAATTCCGGATGGGGCAATACGAAAGGATGGCCCCGGTCGCATAGGGTATCGCCCGTGGCAGTAGTATTCAACTTTGATACAGCACCAATATCACCGGCTACCAACTGCTTAACCGGCTCCTGGTCCTTGCCATTGATGTAATATAAAGTGCCAATCCGTTCTTCCTCACTACTCCGACTGTTGTAAACCCGCGAGTCGCTATTGAGGGTGCCGGAATAGACACGCAAGTAGGTAAGTTTACCTACGAAAGGGTCAGCCATAGTCTTGAAGACGGCCACAAGCAGAGGACCGGTAGATTTACACTCCAGACTCTCTATACTCTCCTTAGCCGGGTTGATAACTTTTACAGGCCGGGCTGTCGGTGGTGGCATAAGCGCCGCCATCGCACCCAACAGAGCATGGATACCCAAGGTAGCAGTCGCCGATGCATAGAGTACGGGAATAAATTTCCCTGCCGCTACGCCGGCCGCCAACCCCCGGCGCATTTCATCCTCTGTCAGTTCCTGACCTTCCAGGTATTTCATCACTAATTCGTCATCTGTCTCTGCGGCATACTCCATCAAGGTAGTCCGCTGTTCCTGAGCAGCATCTTTCAAATCGGCAGGAATATCCCCCTTTGCGCCATGCGGGCCTGTATAAGCTTGCAGGGAAATCAGGTCTACCACACCTTTAAATCCTGCCTGAGTTCCGATAGGTATTTGCAATGGCACAAAATTCTGGCCGAAGGTTTGCGTTAATTGTTCCAGTACCTTCTGGTGGTTTGCATTCTCACGATCCATTTTATTAATAACCACCATGCGCGGTATCTCCGCTTCTGCAGCATAGCGCCAGACCAATTCGGTACCGACTTCCGGCCCTGCTACAGCGTCCACCAGTACCAGGCAGCCTGTCGCCACCCAAATGGTACTGACTACCTCTCCCAAGAAATCTTGGTATCCGGGGGTATCGATCACATTGATCTTGTTTTCCCCCCACTCGCAGGGTAATACGGCTAGATTAATCGATATGTGACGTCGTATTTCTTCAGCGTCATAATCAGATACAGTGTTACCTTCTTCAACGCGCCCCAAACGATTTGTCGCACCAGTAGCATGATATAATGCTTCGGCCAGGGAAGTCTTGCCACTGGAGCCGTGCCCAAGTAGTGCGACATTACGCAATTGATTAGTAACATGACTCTTCATCCCATCCTCCTACCGTCATATTTGCGTTGATGAGGTGCTTTAATAGTTACAAAATTATACCACGAAGGGCTAATTCGAAGCAAAAAATTGCTGCTTCAGTCTATATGATCATATGCCACCAGTGTCAAAAATTCTGTGAATTGGTCACGGGTAATGATTTGTTCGAATAGTTGCCGGGCCAGGATGTACTTACCCGCCTCGAACTGCTCCTGCCCTACCATCTGCTTAATCTTTCCCATTTCCTCACCCAAAATCTGGCGGAAGAGCTCAACCGTCACTTTGCGACCATCAACAAGCTGCCCCTTGGGATGGCGGATCCACTGCCAGACCTGGGAGCGAGATATCTCAGCAGTCGCAGCATCCTCCATCAAATTGTAAATGGGAACACAGCCCTCCTCTCTCAACCACGATTCGATATACAATATACCCACGTTCACATTAATTCTCAACCCGGCCTCGGTGATAGGTCCTTCCGGAACAATCAATAGATCCTGAGGGTTGATATGGACATCCTCCCGCTTCCGTTGCAACTGGTTAGGCCCAGGCATACCTGTATTAAACACTTCCATCGCAATGGGCACTAGCCCCGGATGGGCTACCCAGGTACCATCATGGCCATCACCCACTTCCCGAAGTTTGTCGGCGCGGACCTTCGCCAGGGCTTCCTCATTCGCTTTCGGATCATTTTTAATAGGAATTTGGGCGGCCATCCCCCCCATAGCATGGGCGCCGCGCTTGTGACAGGTCTGGATCAGGAGCAGGGAATAGGAGCGCATGAAATGAGCTGTCATGGTAACCAAAACCCGGTCGGGCAGCACAAATTCGGGCTTATTGCGGAATTTCTTAATAAAGCTGAAGATATAATCCCACCGGCCACAGTTCAGGCCGGCGGAGTGCTCACGGAGCTCGTAGAGAATTTCATCCATTTCAAAGGCAGCCAGAATGGTTTCGATCAGTACGGTGGCCCTGATGGTGCCCGGGGAGACACCCAATTCCTGCTGCGCCATGACAAAGACATCATTCCAAAGCCTGGCTTCCAGGTGGCTCTCAAGCTTAGGCAGGTAAAAATAGGGACCGGTCCCCTTTTCCAACAACGTTTTGGCATTATGGAAAAAATACAGTCCAAAATCGAAGAGACTACCGGAAATCGGTTTGCCATCAACCATGACGTGGCGCTCCAGCAGGTGCCAGCCCCGGGGCCGCACAAGAAGTACGGCGGTCTTATCCTTCAAAGCATAAGCTTTACCTTCCGGGCTGGTAAAGGTGATGGTGCGGTTGGCGGCGTCACGCAGGTTAATCTGCCCCTCGACCATGTTTTGCCAGGTGGGAGCGTTGGCATCCTCGAAATCCGCCATAAACACACTGGCGCCGGAGTTCAGGGCGTTAATAATCATTTTCCGGTCGGTAGGCCCAGTGATTTCCACCCGTCGATCCTGTAAATCCTGGGGTACCGGCGCCACCGTCCAGGTACCCTGCCGGACATGTTCCGTTTCGGGTAAGAAGTCAGGCATCTTCCCGGCGTCGATTTCTGCCTGGCGCTTCACTCTTTTTTCAAGGAGGTTTTCGCGAGTTCGGGCAAATTCCCGCACCAGCTTCACAACGAAATTCAATGCCTCCGGGGTCAAAATTTCCCGATAAGCCGGGGGGATGGCTCCTCTAATTTCAATACCTTCTAGTTGTTGCGTGGAAGCCTGTTTTTCCATGTTATCCCTTCCTCTCACTTCGCTCAGTAGTTGAGATTGCTGTGTAGATTTGACTGGCACGTATTTATGCCAGGAATAAGGAGATTATTAAACTGATATACTACTTTGTCAAGCCTTTGAGAATCTGAAAGGGCCAGGCTGCATTCTCTGAATTTTTAGTATATTATTGGGGGGGATTGGCAAGTTTAGGGGCAGGCGCCAGCAACTTTATATTATCCATGCTGGCAGGAACGCATCATAATCAATAAGCGTGGAGGAGATATGCCCGGTTACAAGGACGAGCAAACAGAAGTGGATCGCAGCCCAGGTTCTGCTACTACCCAGGGAAGCCCCCTGGTGGCGGTTATTATGGGAAGCAAATCCGATTGGGAAACCATGCACCATGCCGCCGAAATCCTGGCGCAATTCGAAGTACCGTTCGAGTGTCGCATCATCTCAGCCCACCGCACGCCTATCTGGATGGCTGAATATGTATCCAGTGCCGAGGAACGGGGCATACACGTAATTATCGCCGGGGCGGGAGGCGCTGCGCATCTGCCGGGCATGACTGCCGCATACACAATATTGCCCGTCCTGGGCGTCCCGGTGGAAAGCCATGCGTTGAAAGGCATGGATTCCTTACTTTCCATCGTCCAGATGCCCGCCGGGGTCCCGGTGGGCACGTTAGCAATCGGGCGGTCAGGGGCCATCAATGCAGCCTTGTTGGCTATCGCTATCCTGGGGAATGCGCAACCTGGGCTACAGGAAAGGCTGCGCCGATATCGGACTGAACAGACGCAAAAGGTCATGCAAGACAAGTTGCCACCTCTGGAAGAGCTTACGTCATGAGCCAACCCATACTACCCGGCGCAACGATCGGCATCCTTGGTAGTGGCCAATTGGGGAGAATGCTAGCAATTGCTGCCCGGCGCATGGGCTACCGTATCCATACACTCTCTCCCTTCGCAGACACCCCCACCGGTCAGGTGGCGGATGCCGAGATTGTGGCCGCCTACGATGACCTGGAAGCGGTGCGGGCATTCAGCCGCCAAATCGATGTCCTCACCTATGAATTCGAAAATATCCCGGCAACCACTGTCGAGGCTGCGGCGGCATTTGTCCCCGCGCGGCCCGGCATAGAAGTGCTGCATATTACCCAAAATCGGGCGCGGGAGAAAAACTTTCTGGCCCGTAGTGGATTCCCAGTAACGCCTTTCAAGGCGGCGCAGTCACAGAACGACATAGTAGCCGGTATAAAGGATGTCGGCCTACCGGCAATATTGAAGACCGCCGGCTTTGGCTATGATGGCAAAGGACAATACCGGATTAACTCGCTGGCCGATGTGGATGCCGCCATCCAGGTTATTGGAAATGGACCATGGATTCTGGAATCTCTGGTCGATTTTGACCGTGAGCTTTCCGTAGTGGGGGCGCGGGGCTTGAGTGGCAACTTCGTCCACTATGGGGCGATTGAAAATACCCATAGGCATCATATCCTTGATGTGTCCGTAGCGCCGGTGATATTACCTCCGGGTATTGCTAAGCAAGCTGTGGATATTACGCGGGGAATTTTCGAGATGCTCGACGTAGTGGGTGTGCTGTGTGTAGAATTTTTCCTTACTCAGGATGGCAAGCTGCTGGTGAATGAGCTGGCGCCGAGACCGCACAACTCAGGCCACCTGACCTTCGATGCCTGTATTACCAGTCAATTCGAGCAGCAATTACGCGCAGTGTGTGGACTACCATTGGGCTCAACCCGGCAACTTAGCCCTGCCGCTATGGTGAATTTGTTGGGCGATTTGTGGCAAGGGGGAGAACCGGATTGGGCAGCAGCTTGCACTTATCCGGACGTCAAGCTGCATCTTTATGGGAAACAAGTCCCCCGCCCAGGACGGAAAATGGGGCATTTAACCGCCCTGGCTGCCACCCCTGCCATCGCCCTGGAGCAGGTTCTGGCAGCGCGCGCCACCTTATGGAGCCCAAAGTTGCCTGGCCAATCTCCGCTGACTCCGCCAGGCGACATGTAGGTGCGATCTCCGGCTGTCCATGCTCAGCCATGCTCAGCCGATAATCCGCACACTTTTAGTGGACAATTTGCAAATTGTCCACCGTGCCGTCTGCCGCAGCACCTGCTCCCCGGCGCCAAAAGTGTGCAGCCGGAGGCAGCACTTACGACACACCGGTTAAATTTTTCTGCTCCCGCGCGACCTAATCCTCTTCCCGTAGCCAGCGGACAATGCCGAGGCCGAGGCCCGCTGCTAGGCCGAAGACTAGTGCGGCTTTCCAACTGAATAAGACCCGCACATCCCCCTCGACATGGCGCGCTAACAAAACCCCGACCAATCCATTCTGGACCTTAATTTCATTGGCCGCCATCACCATGGCGCCCCCCTGCTCCACCTTGATACTTTCGCGGGCGAACATCCATTGAGAGCCCCCAGCGGTTATGTCTACCTGGGATCCCAACACAACGCCTGCCCCGCCAGCAGTAATTTCAATGTTCTCCCCACGCGCCAAAGCAATACCGCCCTGCACTACCTGGATGGAATCCGCCTGAGCATGCACCACCCCTCCCTGCTTTACCGAGATCTCATGGGCATGCGCCTGGCCAATACCGCCTTGTTTTATAGAGACTTTATCAGCTTCCACATCACCAGTCCCTCCCTGGGGGATCTTCACTGTATCAGCGGTGATGCTCTGCGGAGTTGTGAAGGTAACTTCCCTGGGTTGAGATTTATTCCCATCTGCTTGAGTTTGGTTTCTCATTTCTTCGCCCATCGCCGGTCCTTTCTGTTAATCCGCATCTGAACCTAATTACATATAAATCTTCGGGAAATCTCCTAATACAAATTTACCGTTAAAATTTCGGCCCAGACAGATGGATGCTGGATTTGCAAAATGGCGCAATCCAGATTATCATTGTACCATGATTGTAGCAAGTCTGATGTGGGTAGTCAAGGAAAGTTCATAATCTTTTTGCTGATACCATTCACCTAAGCCACCGTTTTTAGCGCTCGTATCTTCCCCGCTTCAACTAAGGTGATGTTTATATCGCCGCGCCGCGGGCGCATGTCACTTTAGGGGCGGATTTAGGACACGATCACGGGCCAAGGTCCAGGAAGATTCCCAAGTGTGGCTTAACAGGGCAATGCGCAAAGCCAACACGGCTTGCGCCCCCGGCAGGGACCAGTGCATGCCAGACAGCTTGCAGC
>SHYO01000134.1 GCA_009692745.1 Chloroflexota bacterium | reverse complement strand
AAAAATGGGATCCGTCCCATCACATTACTTGTATTATGACTTTCCAAACGGTCTTGAATGCCTAAACACAAGCAATCATACTGATGTGAGAGGCACAAGTCCACACAATTGAAGGCTGGTTGGGCATAGAGCCCATGATTTTGCCGTTTGAGTTTACACATTGAACTATTACGAGTAAAACAATTCGTTATTTGCCTAAAAATCTCAGCGAATGGTCAGTAAATTCTTGGCTCATGAATCCATTATACCTCCCTACAGCAACCAGTTCAATCCTAGTTGTGGATTTGTTTGATATGGCGTAAATGTCCCTGTATAATGGGAACAAGCTGATGCGGCAGTATAGTTACACGATCTTCATTCCCTTTCGTATTTGAGATGTTCATAATCGTATATTATCTTATGTGACGCGAGTCAACGACGCAGGAATTCAGTCTGAAAAATTTAGACATAACCTGCGCTTGTTCGCCGAAGATTCATGAGGCTACGGAGTAACCAGCCTACGAGTTAATCAGGCATCACAGCCACCAATTAAACCTATGTACCGGAGACCATAGCATGTCAGCTCGGCTGTCACAAGAAGTTCGCGTTCATCTCGACAAGGCGCGCGAGTCTGCGATCCTTGCCGTCGAGATTTACAACAAACCTGCTACAACGTTCCGTTCTGGTGGGTTTGTTGTTCTCATGTGCATTGCTTGGACTGCACTTTTTCATGCGGTCTTCTTCAATCGTCATGTCAAGCCGTTCTACCGACAACTGAAGCATAAGCGAAGATACTTAATGATTGACGGAGACTACAAAGCGTGGGAACTAAAAGAATGCCTTGCCGAATACTTCGGTACGAACCAGCCTCCTGAACGAATCAATGTTACTTTTTTCATTGGTCTTCGTAACAAAATTGAGCATAGATCAATGCCGGAGTTGGACATCCGCATTTTCGGAGAGTGCCAAGCTTTCTTGCTCAACTTCGAAGAGTTGATGTTCCAGGAGTTCGGAACGAAATATGCTATCAATGAATCACTTGCTTTGGCTTTGCAGTTTTCGCATCTACGCGACCGACAACAGGAACATGCGATTGCTAAATTACATCGTCCTTTGGCTAAAGATATCGACAGCTATATCAAGACGTTTCGATCCAGCTTAACCATCGAGCAACTATATGACCTTCGCTTTAGCTACAAGGTTTTCTTATTTCCGAAGGTGGCCAACCATCGCGGCCAAGAGGAACTAGCCGTCGAGTTTGTCAAGTTTGACCCTAGCAAAGTCGAATCGGAATACTACAAACATTTGGTCTCTCTGATCAAACCTACCGTTACTCAGGTAGCAAACCAGGGGATGCTGAAACCGAGTATGGTCGCTGCGGCCGTGCTACCTGTTGTCAAAGATGTTCTTGGAGATGATGCAAAATTCGACGCAGCATCACACCACGCACGAGCGTGCTACTATTATAAGATCCGACCTAGGCGGGGCGAAGGCGACCCAATGAAGACAGATGTTCGCTATTGTCAATATGATGAACCGAATAAGAGCTATCTCTACACAGAGGCTTGGGTCACTTTTCTAAAAGAGGAGTTGAAGAAACCTGGACAATATGAAAGGATCTTCAAGAAAGGAAGTTCCTAACCACACTGCATCAGCGTACCCTACCGAAACAGTCTAACATCGATTCCTTCGGGAATCGTTTTTTGTGTCAGGCCCGTTGCCAAAGAGACCGTGCTGTTCCTACCCACGCAACGCTTGACTTCGGCAGCCGCCTACACGCGCCGCATACTTTCATCCATATATGGATACCTTGATTTTTGTGCGTGTCCTTAGTGATTCTTAGTGTCTTTCGTGGATACCGGGTTTTTGCTTTTGAGCTATTTCATCCAGTCGTTGGAAGCTGGCGGCGATCATGGCTGCCGTTTTATCCACCACAATTTTAAACGCGCGCTCCCCCTTGTCGGTACTGGCGAAACTGGCCCGGCCCCAAACTCCGGTGGGGGTAGCAAGCTGCATCGGCAGGTAATCCAGAAAATCGGGCGGCACGTCCGGCAGGCAGTCGGGACCGGGGCCCTGGACCAGGTCAGGGTGGAGGTGTAACATCATGGAGGTCTCAAATTCACCGGCGTGCCCTTCTACGGTGATATTGTCGATGACGCCTACCAGGTCCTTGGTCGCCACGGCCTGGGGAAAGACCAGCAGCACGCGGCAGTCCGGGTGGTTGAAGTTCAATTCGCGCACGGCGACTTTCAGTACGATGTTACCACCGTGCATATTCATAATGACGATACGGCGGAAACCCTGCTCCATCAGGCAATGGGCCAGGTCTTTGACCACTGCAGCCAGCGTATTGTGGTCTATCCAGACACTGCCGCGGAAGCCCTTATGCGCCTGTGAGGCGCCGAAGGGCATAGCGGGTAATACATAGGCATTCAGTTTCTCGCCTACTCCCTGGGCCACGGCATTCGCCAGCATCCAATCCACACCCAACGGCAGGTGTGGCCCGTGCTGCTCGGTGGCTCCCACCGGAATAATGGCGGTGTCGACCTGGCTCTCTTCCACATTTTTATAGGTATTCTTATAGCTGGCCATCGCTCTCCCTTACATGTTCTGTTCAATCACCGAATGTTGATAAGTGTAATCCGTCTTAACTTTTATGTGTGTGTGAAATGAGTGTGAAGGTACTTTTCACACTTGCACACGTGTGTGTGAATGTGTGAAAGGTATACTTTCACACATTCACACACACATACATGTGTCACACAAATGAGGTACAGTTAAGCTTTCAGGTGAGTAGAAACCAGGTTCCTAACTGCCCAACATCTCCAGGACTAGGGCAGCATAGAAATGGGCTGCCTGTATGACTTTATCGATATCCACAAACTCCTCCGGCTGGTGGGCCATGCCAGCTTCCCCCGGCCCGAAGATCAATGTGGGTACTCCGGTGGGAGGCGTCAGCACGGATGCATCGGTAAAATAGCTGGCTCCCTGGGGTGTCAGGCCGCGCCCCAGGATCATCTGCCCGGTCCGCTGCGCCGCCTGGATCAAGGGCACCTGGGGATCGGTAGTGATTGCCGGTTTATCATTGACGATCTCGATACGCGCCTTAAAATCCGGGATATCGACTTTGAGGTGGTTGATCAACTCTTGAATCTCCCTGACCACCTCTGCCGTCGCCATGCCAGGAACGGTGCGGATATCTACCATCGCCTGGCACATATCGGCGACCACATTCGTCTTGGTGCCCCCCTGGATAGTGCCCACATTGACAGTGGGAAGGCGCAGCAAGGGGTGGGGCTGGTACCCAAACTGGTGCTGCAACAAGACCTGCAGCAGCTTATACATATGCAGGATGGCGTTGACGCCCAATTCGGGCATAGAGCCGTGGGCGGCTTTGCCCTGGGTTATCAGTTTCAGCCAGAGCGCTCCGCGGTGGGCCGTTACCAGCGCGAGATCTGTCGGCTCCGGTATCACCAATGCCCCCACGCCCTCCATCCCGCCGCTCTGCAACAGGTGGCTGGCTCCCAGACAGTCTACCTCTTCTCCGGCAGTTCCGGCGATGATCACATCTCCTGCCAGGGGAATGCCCGCTCGGGCCAGGGCCTCCACCGCGACCACCATAGCCGCCACGCCCCCCTTCATATCCGCCGTGCCCCGGCCGAACATTCGGCCATTGACCGTCTCGGCGCCAAAGGGATTATGGGACCAGGCCACCTCGCCGGGATGTACCGTGTCCGTATGGCCGCAGAACATCAGCCCAGGTGCCTTCCCCTGTCCCGGCAGGCGCGCCATGACATTTGCGCGATTTTCAGCCAGGGACACCAGCTCGACCTGCAGCCCGGCCTGGCGCAGGCTGCCCCCCAGGTACTCGGCCACCGGGGTTTCATTGCCGGGCGGGTTCACACTGTTAAACCGGATTAAGGTGGTCAACATCTCCACAATCCGGGAGCGGTCGATATGCTGGGTAACGGAGTCGCTGGTGGTCATGTGGGTATCCTTCTTACTTCAATTAGTTGAATAGCTTAGATATTTATCTAACCACAAACCGATTTAGCCATATTTAGTTGCAGGGGTAAGTATAGGCGGATGAGAATCGGGGGTCAATAAAAGAAACCGCCAGGGTGGATTTACCTGGTGTTCAGTAAGAAACCCTCTCGCAGGATATGAATATCCATGTAGAGGACTGCTTTCCCTTGAATTTTCTGTAAGATACTATCAATGTAACTTAGATGTATACTGATAGGCTCTAATGTTGGAGGCGTGAAATCGTCAAAGGATTCCATCACATTCATATACTCGGAGCCGTCGTCAGGCAGGGCGAGCAGTAGGTGACATCCGTAGGTTACCAGGAGTTCGGCAACGGTCTCAGTTTTCAATTTCTCATTATATAGATTAAATAGAAACTCCCGCAATTGCATTGTATCTGATCTCGTCGTGCTTGACAAAACCGCCGCGCTAGGCTATACTAACCCGTGCAGATGGGGGGCTGTAGCTCAGTTGGGAGAGCGCTTCAATCGCACTGAAGAGGTCAGGGGTTCGACTCCCCTCAGCTCCACCTCAATAGAGTGGCAGTGATCAGGAGTAGTAGGCCATCTCTCCAGCGAGCCAGGAAACCACGGTGGAAGCCTGGCGCCCGTGCCTTGAGAGAGCGCAATGAAGGTTGAACTCGCCTGTGAGCCGCCAGGTGAAGGCATGCAATTTAGCCTGGCCGGATGGCACCCGTTATCAGCCGTGAGCGGATAAGATTGGATATATGGGGCTGTAGCTCAGCTGGGAGAGCGCTTCAATGGCATTGAAGAGGTCAGGGGTTCGACTCCCCTCAGCTCCACTTTAGTTTGGTATGCTATCAAGCAGGGTGGCACCGCGGAGAAACCCTTCGTCCCTGAGTTCTTCAGACGAGGGGTTTTTTGTTTGATTATCACCATATTAAAATCAGCAGTTTACAGTTATTTATATGACTCATCATATTTTGGAGTAACGTTATGGCGGAGCGATATAACCCACAAGAGATCGAAAAAAAATGGCAAGCGCGCTGGGAAGCGGATAAGCTGTACAATGCCGAGATGGACCCAAGCAGGCCTAAGCACTATGCCTTGACCATGTACCCCTATCCCTCCGGGGACCTGCACATCGGCCATTGGTATGCTATGGCGCCGTCCGATGCCCGCGCCCGGTATATGCGCATGCGGGGTTACAATGTGATGTTCCCCATGGGTTTCGACGCCTTTGGCCTGCCGGCGGAGAACGCCGCCATTAAACGCAAAATTCACCCTTATAGCTGGACTATGGCCAACATCGAACGGATGCGCGGGCAACTGCGCAGTATGGGCGCCATGTTCGATTGGGACCGCGAGGTGGTGACCTGCGATCCGCGCTATTACAAATGGAACCAATGGCTGTTCCTGCGCTTGTACGAGGCCGGCCTGGCTTATAAGACCTTCGCGCCGGTAGACTGGTGCCCAAATTGCAACACCTCTCTGGCCCGCGAGCAGGTGATCGGGGAGGACCGGCGCTGCGAGCGTTGCGGTACCTTGGTGATCAAGAAAGACCTGGACCAGTGGCTGTTCCGGATTACCAACTACGCCGACGAGCTGTTGGATTTTTCGGGGCTGGATTGGCCGGAGCGGGTCAAGGTGATGCAAACCAACTGGATCGGCCGCAGCGAGGGTGCCGAAGTGCGCTTCACCACCGAAGCCGGATATCCGATCGTAGTCTTTACCACTCGCCCCGATACCCTGTGGGGCGCGACCTTTATGGTGCTGGCTCCCGAGCATCCCCTGGTGGAGAAGGTTACCACACCGCCGCAGCAGGCCCAGGTAGCCGCCTACCAGGAACAGGCGCGGCGCATGAGTGAGATTGAGCGGCAGGCCAAGGATAAAGAAAAGACCGGGGTTTTCACTGGGGGCTTTGCCATTAACCCGGTTAACGGCGCGCGCATCCCCATTTGGATTGCCGACTACGTACTGATGAGCTACGGCACCGGCGCCATCATGGCCGTGCCGGCGCACGACCAGCGCGACTTTGAGTTTGCCCGTAAATATGGCTTAAAAATTCAAGTCGTCATCCAGGGCGAAAACACCCCGGCCAATGGTGAGGAGATGGAGTTGGCCTTCGATGCCGAGGGGGTGATGATCAACTCCGGTCCATTTAACGGCACGCCCAGCGCCGAAGGCATCCGCAAGGTGACCGCCTGGCTGGAGGAGCAAGGCATTGGCAAATTCGCAGTGAATTACCGCCTGCGAGACTGGTTGATTAGCCGGCAACGTTACTGGGGAACACCGATCCCGATGATCTACTGCCCCACCTGCGGCGCTTTGCCGGTACCGGATCAGGATTTGCCGGTGGTGTTGCCCCAGGATGCCGAGTTCCTGCCCACCGGGGAGTCACCGCTGAAGTATCACCTGGGATTCCGTTATACGACCTGTCCTCAATGTGGCGGACCGGCCGAGCGGGATACGGACACAATGGATACCTTCGTCGACTCGTCGTGGTATCAATATGCCTATATCACGCCGTATGACCCGGAGCGGCTGTTTGAGCCCGCAGCCGGGGATTACTGGCTGCCGGTAGACCAATACACCGGGGGCGTGGAACACGCTACCATGCACCTGCTGTATACCCGCTTCTTTACCAAGGCAATGCGGGATTTGGGCCTCGTGAAATACGATGAACCCATGTTGAAGCTGTTCAACCAGGGCATTATCCTGGGTGAAGATAATGAGAAGATGTCCAAATCGCGCGGCAATGTCGTGGATCCGGACGACCTGGTATCCCGCTATGGGGCGGATGTCGTGCGCATGTTCCTGATGTTCCTGTCTTCCTGGAACCAGGGAGGACCGTGGAATAGCCGGGGGATCGAAGGCATCACCCGCTTCTTGGGGCGCGTGTGGGAGCTGGTGTTGGAACCTGCCAATCCGACGGCGCCTGCCGGCTATCACTCCGATCAAGCGGTGCGGGATCTGCGCCGGGTAACACATCAGACGATCCAACGTGTCACCAGAGATTTGGAGGATTTCGGTTTCAATACGACCATTGCCGCATTGATGGAATTCAGCAATATGCTGGGCCGGGCCCGGAGCACACCGGTGGTAGAAACGCCGGCCTGGCAAGAAGCTATCGAAAGCCTTTTGTTGCTGCTGGCCCCTTTGGCGCCGCACCTGAGCGAAGAGCTATGGCATCAGACCGGGCGCCCGTATTCGGTTCACCAGCAACCCTGGCCCCAGGTGGATAATGCCGCAGCAGTTGAAGACGAAATCACCCTGGTGGTCCAGATCAATGGCAAGGTGCGGGATAGAATACAGGTACCTGCCGGTATTGCTGAACAAGAGGCCAAAGAGCGCGCCTTGGAGGCCCCGGGCGCCCATAAAATGCTAGATGGCAAAACACCGCGCCAGGTAATTTATGTACCGGGCAAGCTGGTAAATATCGTTCTGTAACAACCTTCTTTCCAACCTACTAACCCTTAAAGGAGCGGATATGGCTGAACATACTGTGGTCAATACCGAAAAAGCGCCGAAGGCTATTGGTCCTTATTCTCAAGGCATCAAGCTAGGTAACCTGGTATTTACTGCCGGGCAGGTACCGATTGACCCGGCTATAGGCAAGTTGATTGAAGGGGATATTGAGGCCCAAACACACCAGGTACTCAAGAATCTCTCAGCCATCCTGGAAGCTGCGGGGAGTTCGCTGAGCCGGGTGATAAAGACAACGGTATTTATGACCGACCTGGGGGAGTTTCAGGCCATGAATGGGGTATACGGCCAATATTTCCAGGAAAAGCCGCCAGCCCGCTCTACGGTACAAGTTTCCCGGCTACCTCTGGGGGCCAAAATAGAAATCGAGGCAATAGCAGAAATTTGAGAGATACCCCTCGAAGAGGCAATTCCTCGGAGAGGCAACATCTTAATCCGTTACGCATGCTCTGAGGGGCAGTTACACGAAATCGTGTAACTGCCCCTCAGAATTTCTAAGGAAGCGTAGGACCACTATTCATTTCCAAATTGCTCTCTGGGGAGAATCTGGTGCGGGATATCCACGAAATTCGCGGGCCAGAACAGATGCAGATTGGAAAAAGACCAGGCTTTAGATAAAGCTCTTGCCTTTTGATTATGATTGCATTATAATTGACTGGAACTCCGGTAAGAATTCCCCGGAAAGCCTTAAACTACGAGGAGGATCCCATAGTTTCTGTGGATGTTCACCCGATGGAAAACCTATTGGCAGAAGGGTATGACTTTCGCCTGCCCCAACGCGGCGAAATTGTCGAAGGCGTGATCGTTGAGGTGTCACCTGGCGGTCTGGTCATTGACATTGGTTCTAAGTACGAAGGTGTCCTGGTAGATCGCGAACTGCAGAACATTTCCCCACAAGAGATGGCCAGTTTCAAAGTAGGCGACAAGATCAGAGTATGTGTAGTGACCGGTGAGGACAAAAACGGCCACATCTTGTTGTCACGCGATGAGGCTCTTAAAGAGCTGGATTGGGAGGAAGCACAGGGGTTGCTGGACCGAGATGAGGTTTATGAAGGGTCCATAGCCACCTACAACAAAGGCGGATTGATCGTGAACGTAGGCCGCCTGCGGGGCTTTGTGCCTGCTTCACAATTGGTGCGGGGTCGCCGGGAGTCTGATGGGAATGAAAAGGATACACCGGACTATGCAGCGCGGGTAGGGAAGCCGATTTCCGTGAAAGTATTGGAACTAAATCGGGAGCAAAATCGTCTGATCCTGTCAGAGCGAGCCGCGCAACGCCGCCGCCGTGATCAAAAAGGCGAACTGTTGACAGAGCTCAAAGAGGGCGATGTGCGCACCGGCGAGGTCAGCCACCTGGCAGATTTCGGTGCCTTCGTGAATTTGGGAGGCGCAGACGGTTTGATCCACATTTCCGAGCTTTCCTGGACGCGCGTCAACCATCCCAGTGAAGTGGTACAGGTGGGTGACGAGGTAGAGGTGTTTGTGCTTAGTATCGATCAAGAGCGCCGCCGGATTGGCCTGAGTCTGAAACGCTTGCAACCGGAACCATGGACTACCGTGGAAGAACGGTTTAAAGTAGGGCAGATAACCCAAGGAACCATCAGCAAGTTGGCGCCTTTCGGTGCTTTTGCCAGGTTGGAAGGCGACATAGAAGGTCTCATCCACATTTCGGAGCTATCTGATCAACCCGTACAAAATCCCGCGGAGGTTGTCAAAGAAGGTGATGTGGTGAATTTGCGGATCCTGCGGGTGGATACAGAACGCAAGCGCATTGCCCTCAGTTTAAAACGCGCCAATGATGACGTTGGCCTATTAGAGGAAACAATTGCACCTGAGACAGAAGTAAGTGAAATTGAAGGTAACGAAAATAAATAGTTCCCTAAAAATCCACCTATGGCACTCTGGCAAAACAGGAAGATTGAAAATCCTGATTGCGGGTGGGAATGGTGTGTGTGGATGCTTGCACATGGAAAAGGTCTCCACTCCATTTCGGATTGGAGGAGAGGAGAAAGGATCGGGAGCAGATGTCTAACAAGTTTGATCGCTTTACCGAGCGAGCGCGCAGAGTTCTAACATTAGCCCAGGAAGAGGCACAGCGCCTGAATCATAACTATATTGGGACAGAGCACTTGCTGCTAGGCTTAGTGCGAGAACAAGAAGGTGTAGCTGCCCGGGTGCTGAAGAATCTCGGTTTGAACCCAGACCAGGTGCGCAAGGCCGTGGAGAACACCGTTGGCCGGGGACGCAGGACGATGATGGGGCAGACCGGTCTGACACCGCGCACGAAGCGGGTGATTGAGTTGGCGGTGGATGAAGCACGGCGTATGGGCCACCACTATATTGGTACAGAGCATCTCCTCCTGGGTCTGGTGCGTGAGGGTGATGGCATTGCAGTAGATGTTCTAAAGAGTCTGGGGGTTGACCTGGATATGGTGCGGTCTCAAACGACCCGCGCCATCATGTCAGGACCGACCAGCTCCCAACAGGAAAAGAAGCGCGAATCCAAGACCCCCCTGGCTGACCAGTTGGGGGTGGACTTGACGGAGCATGCTCGCGAAGGCAAGCTGGACCCGGTCATTGGTCGCTCGAATGAGATCGAGCGGGTAATCCAGATCCTCTCCCGGCGCACGAAGAATAATCCGGCTTTAATCGGGGAACCCGGTGTAGGTAAGACAGCAATTGTGGAAGGTCTGGCCCAACGGATTATTAATGGTGAAGTGCCGCAGCAATTGCTGAATAAGCGGGTCTTGATGTTGGATGTTGGCTCACTGGTAGCCGGTACGATTTACCGGGGTCAATTTGAAGAGCGCATGAAGCGCGTCATTGAAGAGATTAAGAATACAGAAGCAATTCTATTTATTGATGAACTACATATGTTGGTGGGAGCGGGCGCCGCTGGTAGCTCCGTAGACGCCGCCAATATTCTCAAACCGGCGCTGGCGCGGGGCGAGTTACAGTGCGTTGGCGCTACCACTTTGGATGAATATCGCCGCTACATTGAAAGCGATGCTGCGCTTGAGCGCCGTTTCTCGCCGATCTATGTCGATGAGCCATCGGTAGAAGAGACGATTCAAATCCTGAAGGGCCTCCGTAGCCGCTATGAAGCGCACCACCAACTGCGGATCACGGACGAGGCCCTGGAATCGGCAGCCCAATTGGGCGCCCGGTACGTCACAGACCGCTTTTTGCCCGATAAGGCGATTGACCTGATCGACGAGGCGGCTTCGCGGGTGCGGATGTATAAGGTACCGGATTCGCCAAGCATTAAGAACCTTTTTGCCGATCTGAAAGCCGTACAGAAGGAGAAGGAAGAGGCCTTCAACGCACAACGGTACGAAGATGCCGTTGACCTGCGTGACCGCGAAATGCAACTGCGGGAGCAGCTTGAGCAATTGCGGGCCAGTGGGGTTGATGGTGAAGCCCAGCTTGAGGTCACAGATGAGGACGTGGACGAAGTGGTCGGAATGTGGACAGGGGTTCCGGTGATGCGGATCGCTATGGAAGAATCCCAGCGCCTCCTGGAAATGGAGAAAGTGATCCACGAGCGGATTGTGGGACAGAATGAGGCCATCGAAACCGTCGCTAAGGCCGTGCGCCGCGCGCGCGCCGGGCTCAAAGATCCGCGCCGGCCGGTGGGTTCCTTCATGTTCCTGGGCCCTACCGGCGTGGGCAAATCGGAGTTGGCCAAAGCCCTGGCCGAGTTCATCTTCGGCAGCGAAGATGCCCTGTTGACCCTGGATATGTCGGAGTTCATGGAACGGCATACGGTATCGCGCCTGGTGGGAGCTCCTCCGGGTTATGTAGGCTATTATGAGGGTGGCCAACTTACGGAAGCCGTGCGGCGCCGCCCGTACCAGATTATCCTGCTGGACGAGATCGAAAAAGCCCATCCGGAAGCTTTTAACATGTTGCTGCAGATCCTGGAAGATGGGCACCTGTCGGACGCCAAGGGGCGCAAGGTGGATTTCCGCAACACGATTATTATTATGACTTCTAACGTCGGCGCCACGGTGATTAAACGGGAGACGGTACTGGGATTCCAGGCATCGAAGGATGCAGCCCGCACCGAGACGGAGGCGTATGACCGGATGCGAGATAAGGTGCTGGCCGAGCTGAAGCGGACTTTCCGGCCGGAATTCCTCAACCGCGTCGATAAGATGATTGTTTTCCGGCCCTTGAAGCGGGATGAGATCAAGCAGATTGTTTCCGTCCAGCTCAAGCTGTTGACGCCCCGGCTGGAAGAGCAGAATGTGAAGCTGATAGTTAACGAGGGAGCCAAGGATTTCCTGGCAGAGCACGGTTGGGATCCGGACTTCGGCGCCAGGCCATTGCGCCGGGCAATCCAGCAGTATCTCGAAGACCCCTTGAGCGAAGGTTTGCTTTCGGGGAAGTTTAAGCCCAACGATACCATTGTGGCAGACCGGGATGGAGATACCCTAACCTTGAACGCCCTGGAAGCCGAGGTGACATCGGGTGACGGTGACGTAGTGGCTGTCTAGGCGCGCCACCGGCGTGTCTCTTGGTTATATCATTCGCGACGCGCCCGTTTGGGCGCGTCGCTTTGCTTTTGTTACGCAGCTTGATTTTATAGAACAAACGTGCTATTATAGAGCTACCGGTATGCCCAACCCATTTCCAGGAAGGTGATTATGGCTAAAGCCAAAACCCATTATGTTTGTCAGAATTGTGGCAATTCTCAAGCGCGTTGGATGGGACGCTGCCCGGATTGTGGGGAATGGAATTCCCTGGTAGAGTTTGTGGAACGCCCGGCGGATAACGGTAGCCGCTTGAAGTCGGCCATGCAGACACTCCGTAGCACACCACAGCCTATCACCGAGATTCCCATTGAAAAATTAACGCGCTTGGAAATCCCCTTACAGGAATTCAACCGGGTCTTGGGCGGCGGCTTAGTCCCGGGATCCCTGGTCCTTATCGGCGGCGATCCCGGCATCGGCAAATCGACGCTTTTGTTACAAGCGGTAGCCATGTTGGCCCAAGGCGGCCTGCCCGTGCTCTACGTCTCAGGAGAGGAATCAGCCCAACAAATCAAGCTACGTGCCGAGCGCCTGGGCCTCTCATCTCCCAACCTATACCTTTTTTCTGAAAACAGTATGAACGTGATTCTGGATCATATCCAAGAATTGCGCCCCCACGCCGTAGTTATCGATTCGATTCAGTCGGTTTCCCTGGAAGAATTGACTTCGTTCGCCGGCAGTGTTACCCAGGTGCGGGAATGTACCGCACGACTGATGTTGCTAGCCAAGACCAGTGAGATCCCGATTTTTGTCGTAGGGCACGTCACAAAATCTGGCGCGATTGCCGGACCCAGGGTTCTGGAACACATGGTAGACGCCGTACTCTATTTGGAAGGTGAGCGTTTCCATGCCTATCGCCTGTTGCGCGGTGTTAAAAACCGTTTCGGTTCCACCAATGAGGTTGGGGTATTTGAGATGGCAGCCGGAGGGATGGTGGAAATCGCCAATCCATCGGAGGCTTTCCTGGCTGAACGCATGACGCACACGCCTGGTTCGGCTATCGCTGTGACCCTCGAAGGTACCCGACCTATCCTGGTGGAAATCCAGGCGCTGACCAGTCCGACGAATACTACATTTCCCCGCCGCACGGCCAATGGTATTGACCCCAACCGTCTGTTACTGCTGGTAGCGGTATTGACAAAGCGCGTGGGGTTACGCCTTACGACGCAGGATGTTTTTGTTAACGTGGTCGGTGGGTTGCGCATAACCGAGCCGGCCACGGACCTGGCAGTGGCGGTGGCTATCGCTTCCTCTTATCGCAATCTGCCGGTCGCCCCAGACCTGGCGATTATGGGAGAAATCGGCCTTTCGGGGGAACTCCGCACGGTCAGCCATGCCGAAAGGCGACTGAGAGAGGCTGCCAAGCTCGGCTTCAAACGTTGCCTGGTACCGAAAAGCTTGATGCGCGCCAAGTTGGAGATTCAGGGATTAGAATTGCTCCCGGTGCGATCGCTTTTCGATGCCCTGGACACCGCATTAATCCCCCGCGCCCCAGCCACCGGCACTTCCCCCGCACCCCAGCCGGCGCCATAGCCCAGCACAGCGTACTAATCTTCCAGGAAGCCGCTCAGCGGAACTGAGCATGAAGCTTCCTGGAAGATAGCAGCAACATCAGATGCACCGGGCCGGATTGGGCAAAGGGCGGTGCCATGAACGCCCCTGAGAGCGCGAGCACCCTGCCCGCCTCCGGCGAGCAAGACGCTCGCGCGCCCGATTTGGGTGGGCGTCAAAGTTTTGCGTTATCGCATCTATGCCTGTTTTCCCTGACCTTTCGCTGATAATTTTTGGCCTTAATTGAATTATTTCTCCCACTTTGCCCTTTGTAGAGGGCAAAAATGGGATCCGTCCCATCACATTACTTGTAC
>SHYO01000133.1 GCA_009692745.1 Chloroflexota bacterium | reverse complement strand
AATTATCTCCGGCAGTCCCAGCCGCTGCATTGTTTCCAAAAGCAGCGGAAAATCATCTATCCGTTCGCTTGTAATGGTAAGTTCAGGTGTCATCCCCTAAGCTTACCAGGTAATTCGCGATTTGCCTATA
This sequence comes from Chloroflexota bacterium, assembly GCA_009692745.1. Taxonomy (GTDB): domain Bacteria; phylum Chloroflexota; class Anaerolineae; order Epilineales; family SHYO01; genus SHYO01. The sequence goes on along the minus strand of SHYO01000133.1, from coordinate 13,743 downwards.
AATTTCAGCGAAAGGTCAGAGATGATCCTATTCTTGATATTGTTCCCGACAAAAATAATTCCATACCTGAATGGGAATGGTTTTTGTTGCAGTCTTGTCCAGGAGTTGCTGATGATGAATTTGGTGGCGGGGCAGAAGTTGGCGCCGGCAAAGAGGCAGTAAGCCGTAGATTTGAATTCTACAAGTACACCGGTATGTACGATCCCGATGTAGGGGGTATTAATGAAGCCATGTGTGATAACCCTCTAGCACCAGGTCAGCAGACTCCAGACAGATGTGGCGCACCTAATTCAGATGGAGTAGCTGGTGTGGGAGATATGATTGGCGCTCAGAATATGGCCGTCAATCTTGCCGGTGTATTTGCCAACAGTCCCACCACCGTGACGCTGGCGAGCTTCGTCGCGGCGGCGGACCAGGGCGGCGTACTGGTAAGCTGGGAAACGGCCTCCGAGGTGGGCGTGCTGGGCTTCAACGTCTGGCGCAGCATGTCTCCGGGCAGCAATTATGTGAAGTTGAACCCGCAGGTGATCGCGGCGCAGGGTGGGTCCGGCGGGCGGTACAGCTATTTCGATGCTACTGCCCAGCCAGGGCAGGCGAACTATTACCGGCTGGAGATGGTCATCCTGGACGGCTCGTCGCAGTGGGCCGGTCCGGCGGCGGTCACGCTGCCACAGGCGGTGGTGTTCTTGCCGTGGATTAGCAGATAAGCGCGCAGAGCGGTGGAGGCGATTCATCGCCGTGTGATGGGCCGATGATGCCAGTAGGTGCCGGTACAGCGACAACCATCATAGCAGGGCGGCTTGGTCAAGGGAGAGTTCTTCTGACAACCAGGCGGCGTCAACCTTGGGCGTCAGCCCGTAGGCATAGGCGAGAGGGATGATCTGCCGGATAGAAATACCGGCGCGCTGCGCGGCATACGCCAGGGTGCCTTCACCCTGACGATAGGCTTCAAGCGCCTGGCGGATGCGCCACTGCTGCAGGCCCAGGGCTAACACTTCAGACCGCGTCGCCGGGTCTGGCGGCAATTCCTGAACCAATTCCGGCGACAATGAAATCACCACATACTTTGGAGAAGCGCCCTTTTTCTACTCCCAGGTTATTCTGTAGGTGCGTATAGTATACATTATCAAATATTCCATATCAATCCTATCCGCCCGCTAAGCCATCCCCTGCTCCACGATGGCAATCTCCGCCGCGCTCAGCCCGTACAGCTCGTACACCAGCTTGTCGATCTGCCGGTCTGTGGCGTTGATCTGCTGCTGCAAAGCGTTCTTCTCGAAGGTGGTCTGCGCCGCCGCCAGCCGCCGCTGCAGCCCCAGCATCCCCTCCACCAGGTCTAGCATGCGGTCGTGGCGCGCCTTGTCGGCGGGGTCGGCGAAGTTGATGGGGCGGATGGGAAGTTGTTCAAGATACATAGGTTTGTATTCAAAATAGCCACCCTGTTTCGTCGAAGAAATCAGGTGCATGACAAAATCCGGCACTTTAGAATTCAAGATGCCTAACAGATACTTATCTTCTGTGGGAATTATCGAGGTCTTGTCATTGGAATAGAAAGCCTCAGTATCAAAGGTATAAGAGCCATTTTGGACAATTGCCGGGATGATGATCTTGGGTTTTTCAAATTCGGCGTAGTAATCAACGGTATCTTGAATTTCGTACCACTGATATATCCCCGGTTTCCGTCCAGGCCAGTTTTCACCCTTCCACCCTATAGGCTTAGGCATCAACCGGTCTTTAAATTTTGATAGATGTCGCTCGATAGCAGGGTAGTTTTTTATATTCAGGCCTCGTCGGGTGAAAATCAAATATCGATCACTTCTGGGAGCTTGATAACGTTTTATGTCCCTTCCCATTAAAAATGGTTTGATTAATTCTTCACTCTTGGGATCTTGATTAATGAGTTCAGCACGGGTAACTTCATTTATGATGAAAGCCTCATTCAATCCTGTTTTAATGCCATAGTATATGCGCTCATTTGAGTATTTATTTAGTGGAACGCTCACTGTCCATATTTTATCTATCAATCTTTGCTTGCCTTCTTCAGCAAGCGACCAACCTGCACCACCAAGATTAGTGCGATCTAATGTATACATATGTTCGCCCACGTATTCTTCAAGACTGGTAAAATCCAATGTCTTAATTTGGGCGGTGTGGAAGGTAGTCGCGGAAGCGCCTTTATGAATACGTAGAATACAGGGGTAAGTGGTGGCAGTCTGAAAAACCGGCAAATCGCCGAAATCTATGATTTCCTCGATAGGCTGCTGCTGCAACCAGCGCCGCAGCGGTTCGCCATAATTGGCCCGCATCCATTTGTTAGCCACAATATAACTGAAAACACCGCCTGAATTAAGCAGGGAAACCCCTTTCTCCAGGAAATAGACATACAGGTCCGCAATACCATTATAAACCTGATACTTTTGCTGGAAGTACTTCTTATAGTTCCCTAACAGCTCCTGCCGCACATACGGTGGGTTCCCGATCACCGCATCGAAGCCGTCCTCGTCGCCGGAGAAGAGCTGCGGGAAGCTGGCTTGCCAGTCGAACACGTTGACGCGGTACATCTCCTCCTCGTCCAGCAAGCTTAGCTGCTGGCTCTCGTAGAAGTCGGGGCCGATCAGGGAGTTGCCGCACTTGATGTTCGCCCCCAGGTCGGGCAGGGCGCGCTCCTGGAACAGGCTGAGCTGGCGCGCTAAGGTCTGCTGGTTTTCCCCTTCCAGCACCTTCAACAGCAGCGACAGCTTGGTGACCTCCACCGCCTGCGGGTCGATATCCACGCCGTAGATGTGGTTGAGCAGGATGCGCTTGCGCTCGCCGGTGGTCAGCGCCCAATCGCCGCCGGAGTGCTGGAACAGGCGCGCGCTGCGGCCGGTGGTCCATTTCTCCGGTCCATCCGCCACGTACCCGTCGCGGAACCAATCCAGCAGGAACTGGTAGGCCCCGATCAGGAAGGAGCCGGAGCCGCAGGCCGGGTCCAGCACCCGCAGTGGCGGCGCCTTGCCTTCGCCCCCTGCCTGGCGCAGCGTCTTGTCCTCCACCAGCTTGCCCACCGTCTGTTTGACGATATAGGCCACAATATAGGCCGGCGTGTAGTAGACCCCGCCGGCCTTCTTCACCTCCGGCTTGTCCTCTACCACGGCATGGTGTCCGGCGGTCAGGCGGATCACCTTGCCCAGGAACTGCTCGTACACCTGCCCCAGGATCTCCGCCGGCAGCACCGAGAACTCATAGGGACTGGCGGGATAGTACAGGTCGCCGATGATCTCTTTGAGCGGCTTGTCATCAATAATGAGGTTCAGCGTCAGCTCGTCGGGGGGATCGGCGCGCCCCGCCTCCGGGCGGGAACCTGCCTCGGCGTGGAAGTGAAAGAGGCCGGAGTTATAGCGTTCATCGGCGCGCCGCAGCAGGTAGCCCAGCCGCTCGTAGACCTGGCTGCCGTTCAGCAGGGCCATCAACTGGCCGTACTCCTCGATGCCCCGGTCCTCGCAGATGCGCAGGAAGATCAGCCGGTCGATGGTGCTCTGCACCGCCAGGTTCAGGGCCCGCTGGCTCAACTGCGGATTGCGCAGCGCCAGGTTCTGCGCCAGCAGCTTGCGCCAATTCTCGATCTCCTGCAGGAAGGCCGCGTCCACCTCGGTCGTGCCCTTCTTGGCCTTGTTGGACTCGGCATATTTGTCGAAGGAGCCTTTGAGCACGGCCTCGCGCGCGAAGATGCCGGCGATCTCCTCCCAGCGAGCGGGGTATTCTTTGAAGGTGAAGTAGAGGGTGCGCGCCACGCCGGGGCCGTCTCCCTGGTCTGGCTTGACGCGGCAGTCGTAGACGGCGAACTCTTCGAAGTCGGTGAGGATACTCAGCGGCAGCTTGGCCGACCAGGCATAGCGCCGTAACTGGTAGGCCGGGGCCGGGTCTCCCTTGATATTCACCGAGGGCTTCTTGGCCTCCAGGAAGAACTTGCGCGTGCCGCCGATGCGGAAGCAGTAATCGGGCGCCTTGGTAGCGCCGCCCACCTTGATAGCATCCTCGTGGATCACATCCTTGTAAGCTTCGGCATAGCCGCGCTCGTTGTTCACGTCCCATCCCAGGGCGGCAAAGAAGGGGTCGATGAACTCGCGGCGCACCTGGGTCTCGTTATACAGGCCGGAGCGGTAGGCTGCCTGGTTGTCGGCGAAGCGGGCTACCAGGTCGAGTATGATCTGCGGGGTCAAAGCTGCGCTCTCCTTATGATACTGGACTGTCACTCGTTAGTTGACATGTAGCATAGGGCCTTGTGCCCGTCCCCCGCCCACGAGGGATTCTGTAGGTTTTCGGTTATTTCCCCACTAGATACGGGAAAATGGACCGAAGCAGACACAGCCCCTAGTAGTATAAAGGGCGTTTTCCTACAGAATCACACGAGGGGCTATACTACCAAATAAGCCGCGTTGGTGTCCAGGTGCGGCGACACCTTGTGCCCGTCCCCCGCCACGAGGGGCTATACTACCACCCATCAGATCTTAGGTGACAGACGGATGTGCTGCCGGCTATTATACATAAAGTTGCCGGCGCAGTCGAATACTAAATCCTTCCGGAGCCTGTTGGACAATTTACCAAATTGTCCAACAAAAATATCTCGGAATCTATTGACTTCTCAAAAATATATGTTATACTACCTAAATAAGATGCTATTAGCCCAAATCATAGGGCTTATATGTTCCCACCAGATGCTAATGCCTGGGGGTAAAAGGAGAAAGCACATGCAAAAAGTCTGGAACAAACCAACTTTGTCATTGTTGCTATCGATATTGCTGCTGTTGGGCGTCTTTTCCCTATCGCAAATGGGGACAGCCGAAGCTGCCGCCTGCACCAAGGTAGCGACGCAGAAAGTCGTCTTCTCGGCCCGGCCCCTCGCCAGTACCACTTCCTCCAGTATCTACGTCGCTAATGCTGATGGGAGAGGCGAGAAAAAACTGAATGTCGCTAACCTGGGTCTGCCCTATAATGATTATCCCAAGTGGTCCTGGGATAAAAAGCAGATTATTTTTACGAAAAGGCTGAATGAAGGCGAGCGCTACTCCGAAGAAATCTTTGTCATGTGCTCAGATGGCACGAATCTGCGCCGCATTACCACTAACAATGTGCCAGATAGTTGGCCGGCCTTTACGCCGGACGGCTCAAAGATTTTAGCGATCCACGACTTCGGCACGCAGGGTGAATTTCTGCAAACCGATGTGGTCTACATGGATGCCACTACTGGCGAAATTCTCGAAAATCTTACCTCAGGTATGTTGGTGGTGGACTCTGACACTCAACAGTCCAACGAAGCTGATACCCGTTTTTCCTTTGACGGCACCCAAATCGTGTTTGGCTCCGATGGCACCAATCCGACGCCGCTGGTCTCCACGCAAATCTATGTCATGTCCGCCACAATTCCCCACAACATCACGCGCGTCACCTTCGACGGCCAATGGGATACCGACCCGGCCTGGTCACCCGATGGCCAATATATCGTTTTCGATAGTTACCGCGGTCCAACCCTGCCGCCCGGCGGCGCGTTGACCAACTGGTTTATCTTCAAAGTTCAGCTCGGCGTCACCCCGTACGCCGAGACCCAGTTGACGTTTGGCGTGAACGACCTGGACATAGTACCCTTCTGGCGCGGTGACACCGGCAAAATCGCCTTTATCTCCGCACGCAACGCCAACCCCTACGGCACAGATATTTTCACCATGAACACGAATGGCAGCAGCGTCACGCCGCTAACCCGCAGCTTCTTCCGTAACGAAAACTACCAGGATTGGCGGTAGGCAGGGATTCTCCGCCGCCGCATCGCCCGCACTTAAGGCAGGCCACCCTCTCAAGGGGGTGGCCTTTTTGTGCTGGTGCTTTCTTCCCAAGGGCAGCTTAATCAAGGGAGAGTTCTTCTGACAGCTTGAAAGATGTAGTGCTCTCCCCAAAGAAAGCTACGGTATGGGGAGTACTACACCTGGGAACGGATTTCCCAAAATCAGCCTCACCTGCTATAATATTACAGAACAATAGTTCTTCCCTCCGGCGCCAAGATTTACGGGAGTTGATTCTGTGCTCAACCAGTCGATTGCCCCTGCCCAACCCAAGCGTGAGTTCAGCGTGGCGGATGAGGTGGTTTATAACCGCTCCGGCCCGGTGCGCTGGATCATCTCGCACCTGCTGCGCTACCCGCAGCTCCTGGCCAGCTTCCTGTTTGCTGCGCTGCTCACGAATGTCTTCTTTGCGTCGATCCCGCGCTTCACCGGCCTGGCCTTTGATGAGGTGCTCAAACCCGCACCCGACCCCGGGCGCCTGCTCACCCTGGCCCTATCCATCCTGGGCGTCGTGCTCGTGCGCGGCATGTTGGATATTACCAACGCCTGGTCCGTCGAGACGCTCGGCCAGCGCATGGAGCGCGATGCCCGCGATGAGCTGTACATCAGCCTGCTGGGAAAAAGCCAGACCTTCCACAACCGCCAGCGCGTGGGGGATATTATGGCGCGCGCCACCAACGATGTGCGCCAGCTCAATCCGATGATGAACCCCGGCGTTTCCCTGATTACCGAGTCGATCATCGGTATTCTGGCGCCGCTGGTCTTTATCGCCTTTCTGCGCGTAGAGCTGCTCGTGGCGCCGCTGCTCTTTGTCATAGTTTACCCCTTTGCCTTGCGGCGCTACACCGACCAGCTCAACCCGGTATCGGGCGAGCAGCGCTGGCGCTTCGGCGAGATGAATGCCGGCCTCACCGAAACGATCACCGGCATCCAGGTCGTCAAGTCGGCGGCGCAGGAAGCCCAGGAACAGCGCAAATTTGGCGTCCAAGCGCGCCTGGTGCGCGATCTGTTTGTCAAGCAGGGGGAGATCCAGGCGCGCTACCTGCCCATCCTGCTGCTGGGTTTTGCCCTCACCGGCGCGTTCGCCCACGGATTATTTCTAGTGTCGCGCAATATCCTGTCCATCGGCGACCTGGTGGCCTACATGGGGCTGATGGGTATTTTGCGCTTCCCGGCTTTTATCTCCATCTTCACCTTCTCCCTGGTGCAAATGGGGCTGGCCGGCGCGCGACGCATTCTCGAGCTGATGAAAGAGGAGACGGAGCTGGATGAGAATAAGGGCGGCTATGCCGCGCCGATTCGCGGCGAGATCATCTTTGACCATGTGACCTTCCACCTGGACAACGACACCGCGGGCTTGCCGGTACTGCGCGACATCTCCTTCCGCGCCGCGCCGGGCGAGACGATTGCGATTGTCGGCCAGACCGGTTCGGGCAAGACCACGCTGACCAAGCTGGTCAACCGCACCTACGACGTAAACGCCGGGCGCATCCTCATCGACGGGGTCGACGTGCGCGAGTGGGACCTGGATTCGCTGCGGTCGCAGATCTCGACCATCGAACAGGACATCTTCCTCTTTTCGCGCCCCATCGACGAGAACATCGCCTTTGGTATGGGGCAGCAGGCCGATCGCCTGGCGATTGAAGCCGCTGCCAGAGCGGCGCAGGCCCACGAATTTATCACCAGTTTCACCGATGGCTACCGGACGGTGATCGGCGAGCGCGGCGTAACCCTCTCCGGCGGGCAGCGCCAGCGCATGGCGATTGCCCGCGCCCTGCTCACCGACCCGCGCATCCTCATCCTCGACGACTCGACCAGCGCCATCGACAGCGCCACCGAAGACCAGATCCAACGCGCCATCAACCGGGTGCTCGAAGGGCGCACCACCCTGCTCATCACCCACCGCCTTTCCCAGATCCGGCGCGCCGACCGCATTCTCGTGCTCCACCAGGGCCAGGTGCTGGACCAGGGATCGCACGAGGAGCTGATGCAGCGCTGTGACCTGTACCGCCGCATCTTTGCGCATTACGAATAGACCTTGAGGAGACACGTATGGGCTTCATTATGGAGGGTCTGGACGCCGAGGCGTACGACCGCGAGTATAAAGACCGCGACCTGCTAAGCCGGATCATAACCTACTTCCGCCCTCACCTGGGGATTATGGGCCTGGTGGCGCTGCTGATCGTGCTCAATTCGGTGATGGACGCGGCCTTTCCGTTCCTGATTGCGCGCGGCCTCGACCAGTTGAAGGGCGCCACCGACCTGAATGAGACGATTTGGCAGCGCACCTCCTGGCTGATCGGCGCCATCTTTCTCTCCGGCGTGCTATCGTGGACCTTCAACTTTTACCGCCAAAAGCTCACGGCGCGGACCGTCGGCGATGTGGTGTTGAAGCTGCGCCAGGATGCCTTCGACGCCGTGATGGCGCGCGATATGTCCTTCTACGACCAGTTTACCTCGGGCCGGATCGTCAGCCGCGTGACGTCGGATACGCAGGACTTTTCCAACGTCGTGACGTTGACGCTGAACCTGATGAGCCAGGTGATGATCGTGATGATCGTGGTCGCGCTGCTGGTCTTTATCAATCTGCGCCTGGCGCTGATCACGCTGGCGATCGCCCCGGTGGTGATCTTCGTGGCCCTGGCCTTCCGCCGCATCGCCCGGTACACTACCGTACAGGCGCGGCGCGTGCTGGCCGAAGTCAATGCCAACGTGCAGGAAGCCGTCACCGGCATCTCGGTCGCCAAGAACTTTCGCCAGGAACAGCGCATCTACCACGAATTCAAGCCGGTCAACGCCCAATCGTACCGCCTGAGCCTGCGCCAGGGCCTGACCTTCAGCAGCATCTTCCCCATCTTGGGCACCATTGCAGGGATCGGCACGGCCCTCATCATCTATTTTGGCGGCATGTCCGTCATCGGCGGTATGGTGACCGCCGGCAATTTCTACCTGTTCATCGAGGGCATCAACCTCTTCTGGTTCCCGCTCACCGGCATTGCCTCCTTCTGGAGCCAATTCCAGCTCGGCCTGGCTGCCAGCGAGCGCGTCTTCGCCCTGATAGACGCCGAGCCGCGCGTCGTCCAGACCGGTAACCAACCCGCTCCCCGCCTGCAGGGACGCATCGAGTTCCGCGAGGTGGATTTCCATTACACCGCCAAAGAGCAGGTGCTGCAAGACTTCAACCTGACCATTCAGGCCGGCGAGACCCTGGCGCTGGTCGGCCATACCGGCGCGGGCAAGTCCAGCCTGGGCAAGCTGGTGGCGCGCTTTTACGAGTTCCAGGGCGGCCAGTTGCTCATCGACGGCCAGGACATCCGCACCTTCGACCTGCTTTCCTACCGCCGCCAGCTCGGCATCGTGCCGCAGACCCCCTTCCTCTTCGCCGGCACGGTGGCCGACAACATTCGCTACGCCAGGCCGGATGCCAGCGATGACGAGGTGCTGGCCGCGGCCTCGCGCGTGGGCGGCGGCGATTGGCTGGACGTGCTGCCCCAGGGACTGGCGACGGCGGTCGGCGAGGAAGGCAGAGGCATCTCGATGGGCCAGCGCCAACTGGTGGCCCTGGCGCGCGTCCTGCTGCAGGAGCCGGCGATCATCATCCTCGACGAGGCCACCGCCAGCGTCGACCCGCTCACCGAAGCCCAGATCCAGGAGGGGCTGGACGTGGTATTACAGCAGCGCACCGCCATCGTGATTGCCCACCGCCTGTCGACCATCAAGTCGGCCGACCGCATCATTGTGCTGCGCGATGGCCAGATCATCGAACAGGGCGACCATGCCGCCCTGATGGCGCGCGGCGGCCACTATGCCGAACTGTACAACACCTACTTCCGCCACCAGTCCCTGGCATACATCGAATCCTGGCGCAAGGAGAAGGTGGGGTATGTGAAAGAAGATTGAAAGACTCGCATTTACGACCAGATTTGGACTTTCTTTTCACCCAAATCGGACCTTCATATGTTTTAATTAGAGTCAGGTGGATCAATTCGGTGATACCCCTCAGAGTCAGAATTTCCGATTACCAAAGTAGACCAAACATATAGGAGTTGTAGATGACGTCCCAACGTACCATCATCGTCGCCCTTGTCCTTGCCATCGCCGGCATCCTGGTTGGCGGGTTCGGTTTGTATCGCGCGGCTGCGGTACAAAGCGATCTCTCGACGAGCATGGCCGCAGCACAAGCAGCCTCTGACCACGCCAAGAGCGCCATCGACCGCATTGGTGTGGTCCCCCTCGGCCCGGCGCACCCCACCACCGTGCCGAATGTGGCTATCAATCCTGCCAATGTGCCGCCGCCGATCAATCGCACCCAGCCGGCCACCGTGAAATTCACCTTGACTACCAAGGAAGTCACAGCTCAACTTGCCGATGGGGCAACATACGACTTCTGGACCTTCGACGGCACGGTGCCCGGTCCGCTGTTGCGCGTGATGGAAGGGGACACGGTGGAACTTACCCTGGTCAACCCGGCGACCAGCAAGAGCGGTCATAATATTGACCTGCACGCTGTCAACGGGCCAGGCGGCGGCGCTGCCGTCACGAACGTTGCCCCCGGAGAGTCGAAGACCTTCACCTTCAAGGCGCTCAACCCCGGGGCCTATGTCTACCATTGTGCTTTTGCGCCACCGATGCACCACATCGCGCAGGGGATGTACGGCGCTATCGTGGTGGAGCCAAAAGGTGGGCTGCCGAAAGTTGACCGTGAATTCTATATCATACAAGGGGATTGGTATACCACCGGCAAGGTCGGCGACCAGGGGCACATGGCATTTAGCGGGGATAAGGCCCTGGCTGAACAGCCCGAGTTTATTACTTTCAACGGGCATGTTGACGCTTTAACTAAACTCTTTCCCTTGGAAGCCAAAGTAGGCGAGAAGATTCGCATCTTCTTCGGGGTGGGTGGGCCAAACGTCGGCTCCAACTTCCACATCATCGGCGAGATCTTCGATAAAGTCTATTCAGGCTCGCCCGACACCTACACTGCCAAGGAGGAAACGTGGTATGTCCCACCCGGCTCCGTCTCGACCTTCGAGATGACCCTGAACGAGCCGGGCAACTACACCATCGTGGATCATGCGCTTTACCGCGTGCTCAAAGGCGCTGCCGGGTTGCTGAAGGTCAGCGGCGCCTGGAACCCCGATGTTTACATGCCGCCGGCCGATGGCGTAAGCCATTAAATGATGGTTTTACTGAGGGCTTGCCCACAGTAAGAGATATTGTAGAGAACATGTTATAATAAAGCCACCCCGCTGCGGGGTGGCTTTATCGTCTCTCCTGATTTTCTAGATTGCGGAGGTACATATGCTTATTCAGCCCAATATCGTCGCAGCCGCAGAAACGCGCCTGCCGCCAGAAATTGCGGCGCGCGCAACCCAAGAAGTTAGCTTCGCGGTGGAAGCGGTGCTTCCGCCACAACGCAGCATACCGCCGGCCCCCGTGAGCGATGCGTCCCTCATAAAACGGGCTGCCAATCTCAGCTTCGCCGGGGCGAAACCGAGCACGACGGAGTTTGAGCGCCTGATGGGTAACAACGATCTGGTCGACGAATTTTATCTACAGCGCACGCTCGTCGCCGCCAGGCCGGTGATGCGGATTATTCTGCGCGATGCGGCCGGGCGTGAGCGCGGTTGGGCGACGGGCTTTATGGTCGCGCCACGCCTGCTGCTCACGAACTGGCACGTTTTTCCGACGGCAGAGGAAACCGGTAACGCCATCGCCGAAGCGCACTACGTATTGGACATCGCCGGCAATCCCGCGCCATCGTATCGCTTCGCCATTCGCGGCGATCTTTTTTACCTTTCCAACCAGGAACTGGATTTCTCGCTGGTCGCGGTGGATCAGATGGCGCAGGACGGGCACACCGCGCTGTCCCAGTTTGGCTATCATCGGTTGATCGCAGAGGCAAATAAGATCCGGGAACACGAGTCTATGACGCTGATCCAGCATCCGGGCGGGGAACGGCGCCAGGTCGCGATTCGCGAGAACCAGTTGGTCAAAATTCTGGACCAGTTTCTCTGGTATATGAGCGATACGGCGCCGGGCTCTTCCGGGGCTCCCGCTTTCAACGACTCGTTCCAGGTGGTGGCGCTGCACCACTCCGGCGCCGCGCGGCGCAATGACGCAGGCGCATACATGCTGCGAGATGGCAGCACAGTGGCTTCGCTGGATGGCATCGACGATAGCAAGATTGACTGGGTAGCGAATGAGGGAGTGCGCATCAGCGTGCTATGCAGCTTCTTGCAGGCCAATCTGCATCCGGACACCCCTTTTGCCAACGAACTGTTTCAAGCTATGCAAGGAGGAGATATCATGTCAAACGCTATCGGCAAGTACGTACCGGAATCACCGCCCTCGGCGCAGGAAATCACCCCCCCGCCGCACATCCTCAGCGGGACTAGCCTCACCATTCCCTTGCAGTTGCACATCTCCCTTTCGCTGGGCGGTACGGTGACTGCAGCGGGTACGGTGGCGGCGCCGATACCACAGGCCGGCAACAACGCGCCACCCCTACCGCAGGCCGGTGCGGAAACTTTGCGCTTTCCTGTCGTGGATCGCGACTACACCACGCGCACCGGGTACCAGGCCAATTTCCTGGGAGTTCCGGCCCCGCTCCCCACCGTCACGGATAAGTCTCTCGTCTCACATTTGGCAGAGGGATCGTATGAGATTCCGTACGAGCACTTCACCGTCGTCCTGCATAAGAAGCGGCGCCTGCCGCTCTTCACCGCATCCAATGCGGATTACACGCTGCGCAAGCGTCGACCCGAGGCCGGTGATTACAGCCGGGAGGGCTTGACCGGTCTTGGACCCAACGAACAAGAGAAGTGGCTGACCGATCCACGCATTCCCCAGCAGGACCAACTGCCGGATGTATTCTATACCAGGGATGGCGGCAGCTTTGACAAGGGGCACGTCGTGCGGCGCGAAGATATGTGCTGGGGAGATTCACGTGACCAGATCGTACGCGCGAACGGCGACACGTTTCACGTGACAAATTGCACGCCACAGATTGCCGGGTTCAACCGCTCGGTGATGGGTAAAGACAACTGGGGCGATCTAGAAAATGAGATTCAGAAGCAGGCAAAGACCGAGAAGCTCAGCGTGCTCTCCGGCCCGATCCTGGCAAACGACGACAAGTTCTTCGAGGGCAGAGATGCATTTGGACCGGTGAGGATCCAAATCCCCCGAGAATTTTGGAAGGTGGTCCTGGCGAACGACAACGGCAAACTGGCGGCCTACGCCTTTATTTTGCAGCAAGATTTGCGAAATATTCCTGAAGAGTATCGCGTGACCGCGACATGGAAGCCGTACCTGGTCTCATTGGCCGCTTTGGAGGCGCGCCTCGCAGGATGCGTTTTCGCGCCGCAGCTTCACGCTGCCGATCGATCAGCGGCTAGTGGTCATGAGCTCGCGCAGGCCATTGGCGTAGGCATGCATTAAACCGGACGCTACCGAACCTACTTCCGCCACCAGTCCCTGGCATAGCTGGATTTCCTGGGAGCGCGAGCGTCTCGCTCGCATTGGGCGCGCATGCGAGCGAGACGCTTACCGAACAGAGTTCGGGCCGCTCCCAGGGTGGTTCTGCAGTGCGCCATCCAAATTAAGATAAGATGGCTCTGGCTTTTCGGCTATTTTCTCCCGCCGCGATGCCGTGATATACTTCACCATACAGCATCCCATCACCAGGGAGGTAGAGCTATGCCACGCACATGGCAAGCACGCGTGGTAATCGCCCCCGATCTCCACCACGGCACGCCGTGCATTAAAGGTACCCGTGTGCCGCTGGCGACGATCACCGGCAGCCTGGCCGATGGTATAGCCCAGGGCATATCTGGTATACTGTCATTCAATCCTGCAGCACATCTATTGAGTGAAAAGAGGAGGTAGTCTTGGAGAGAATACACCAGGCGGTTAACACAGATGGACT